>NZ_JBMDWV010000059.1:0-5565 GCF_048594605.1 Spirosoma sp. | reverse complement strand
CCTGACATAATCGCTGGCCAAATGGTCAGGTTTGAGAACCTGACACCACATACGATCGAAAGCGAATTAGATATAAGCAATGCAGTCCATTTCAACCAGCGAATCGCCAGGCACCCCTCCGTAAACAGCAACGGTGGTACGTACCGGCGGTTTACTGCCAAATCGACCTTTATACACTTCATTCATGCCTTTGTAATCGTTCAGATCGTGCAGAAATACACTCACTTTTAGTACTTTCTCCATCGACGAGCCCGCTTTAATCAGCTCTTTTTCCAGTTCTTTCAGTACTTCGTCCGTATGGACTTTAATGTCACCTTCTTTATGATAGCCTTTACCCGCTACGAACACCAGATTGCCCAGCTTCGTAGAGCCCGAGAATAATGGTACGTCCTGATGATTGACGACGTTAAAAACTTCTTTCTCAGCGACAGCTTCCACTGGGGCAACTTCCACGGGCGGTTCGGCGACAGTATCCACTGCGGCAGTATCCACTGCAGCAGCTTTGGTGGCGGCACCCAGCCCAATTACTCCGGCGGCTGATGCGAAAAGACGTTTCAAAATGGAACGGCGTTCAGTTTTCATACGATAATAAAATGGTTAATTAATGGTTGATCTTAAATGAAAAACGAATACAGAAAAATACGAAGGCTATACAGTCGTTCTGCCTTATTTATTTACTCATTTACTCCTGCGTTTGGCAGGCAATTTGGGCGTTAAGGCCAGTCGGACTTCGTTTACGTCGGCGGCTGTAACGGCATCGGCGGTGTTGCCAAAATTTGACCGAATGTGGGTAAGTACTTCGGCAATGTCTTCGTTTTTAAGAAAACTGTGTTGCGGCATTACGTTGTTGTAGGATTGTCCTTTTACCTCAATCGGACCTTCCAGGCCTTGTAGCAGCACCGTAATGAGCTTCTTTTTGTCGCCTAAAACCCATTCAGAACCGGCTAAAGGCGGGAACCGTTGCGAATCGCCCATGCCGTTACGTTGGTGGCAGGCTGAACAATAAACCGCGTAGACTTTACTGCCGATAGCGGGTTTACCACGGTCCAAATCGTCGGTGATTTTGTCAGGATTACGAATGTTGGACATTGACTTCCGTTTCTCCATCTGTGCCAGTTGCGTAGTACCGAAGCTAGCTTTATCGCCTTTGTACGTAACGCGCCAGATTTTCCCTTTCTCCGTTTCCGACAGGTACAACGAACCATCGGGGCCCATGGCAATACCCATCGGCCGGTACACGGCATCGCTCACGTTAACCACTGGATCGACCCCGGCGAAACCATCGGCAAAAACTTCCCAATCTGCAGAAATCGCACCGTTTTTGGCGGGCATGAACCCAATGAAATAACCTGCCTGCGGATACGGTGCCCGGTTGGTCGATCCGTGAAAGGCGATGAACGTACCGTTTTTGTAGCGGTCGGGAAAGTTGTTGCCCTGATAAAACAGCATATCGTTGGGTGCCCAGTGCGCCGGAAATCCGATCAACGGTTTCTCGCATTTGTCGCAACGACCGACGGTTTTACCATCACCACCATATTCAGGATTCAATAGCTTTTTGCCCTGAACCTGATCGTAATAGCAATAGGGCCAACCGCCGTCCATACCTTCTTTCACTTTAAATAGCTCTTCGGCAGGCAGTACGGCGCTTTCCCAAGGCGTGTATTTATCGGCCCAGAGCATCAGAAAATCGTCGCGGCCATGCTGGAGAGCATATAAACTGTTATCGGCAAAATTCCAGTCCATGCCCACGACACTACGTAGCCCCATCGCATACCGGCGACCATCTTTCTGGGTTTGATTGGTCTTATTGGCATCGAATTGCCAGATACCGCCGTGATCTTCCAGCATCGGACAGGGATCGATACCTGCCATGCCCGGCGTCCGGTTTTTCGGCTGACAACAGTTGGAAGGAGCACCAAACGCTACGTATATATGCCCGTCTTTATCGAACGTAATCGGTTTGGCAATATGCTCGTGCATGCCGTGCTCATGATCGTCGGTCAGCACAACTTCCATTGGACTGCTGGGGACCAGCTCGCCGGGTGTCAGTTTGTAGCGGTAAACGTACAGCTCAGAGCTGAAGTACAGATAACCGTTGTAAATCCGCATGGCTGTGCCGTACGCTCGTTCGCGGGCGAGGCCACCAAAGCGTTTTACTACGTCGGCCCGACCGTCGCCGTTAGTGTCGCGGAGCGCCATTACCGACTCGTCTTTGTCGCGGGCAAAGCGGGCTTTTACGTAGATATCGCCGTTTTCATTGACGGCTATGTGGCGGGCACGGCCGGGAAGACTATCGATCACGACAGTAGCTTCAAAGCCTTCGGGCAGAAAAAGACCACCGTTTTCCGCCGTTTGAACCGGCAATCCGTTTCTGGATTCACGCTGCGTGAAGCCGACCAAAACTACTAACGAAAGAACGAACCCTTTAACGTAACGTTTTGACATACAACAAGATCAATTGAGGGGTTAGGCGGTAGGCATTACAACAAAGGCTTATTTAATTCAGGCCCATCGGGCTAACAATACCGTTCAGGTCGTACACGATTTTGCCACCTTTGATGGTCATTTCGCATTCGAACTTCTGTTTGCCCTTGAGTTTGTAGCCTGTTTTGTCATAGAAGCCAAAATCCCCCTGACGCATACTCAAAATCGCTACGTCGGCGATGGCTCCTACCGATAAATGGCCCAGATTTTCGCGCTTGATTACCTGAGCAGGTGTCCACGTACTGGCTTTGATAACGCTTGGAACATCCATCCCTATCAACACAAACTTCGACATGATGCTGAGCAGATCTTTCATCGAGCCGTTCATCGAGCCCGTGTGCAAATCAGTACTAATGGTCGTCGGATAAAATTTGGCTTTTATTGCCGGAATGGCTTGCGAAAAATTGAAACTGGCTCCACCGTACCCCACGTCGAAAACGATGCCACGCTTGATGGCTTCCCAAACGAACGGTTTTACTTTCTGCGTCGCTTCATCGACAACGGTTTCGCGTACATCGCCGGGCAGCAACGTGTAGGCATGGGTGAAAATATCGCCCGGACGCAGGTGCTTCAGGAATAAATCGGCCAGCGGGAGGGGAGGTGTGCTACCGCCAAAATCAACAATTACCGGCATGTTGGCTATCTTTCCCGCTTCTACTGCATGATCGACAGGTGCCCAGCTATGCCCCTGAAAGTGAGCCACTTTAAATCCTACTACGTCGTTCTTGTTTTCCATCGCCACTTTGGCCGCCAGCTTGGGGTCCATGTCCGTGGTGTCCTGTTCGTAGGGGCCGCCCCGCATGCCTTCGCCGACGATGTTCAGGAACGAAAGTACCCGCGTTTTGGAGTTCAGGATAATGTTTTTCTTGAATGTATCGAACGATTTTGCGCCCGCGCCACCCGCATCGACAATGGTCGTTATGCCTACCCGGAACGTAAAACCATCGGGCGATAAAGCCGTAAATCCGTCGCTGAGGTAATGATTGGGTTGGGTTCCCTGAAAGACGTGGCCGTGAATATCGATTAGCCCCGGCGTTACGTACATGCCTTTCGCATCGACCACCTGCCGAGCCTGTTTTGGGTCAATCGACTTAGCTACTGCGGTAATTTTGCCGTCTGTAATCGCTACGTCCATCAGCGCGTCGATGTTGTTTTTGGGATCAATCAATCGTCCGCCTTTAATGAGAAGCGTGTATTGCTGAGCATTCGTTACGTAGCTGAAACCAATTAATGACAGGAGTAGGAATAGTTTTTTCATTGAGCGGGTTTTGTTTTCCGTAAGCGAGCGACCGTGACGACGGACCGTTTAAAATCGCTCGCTTACGGAATGAACGATACAGAGAAAATTATACCGATGCTTTGGTCAGTTCTTCTTTAAGACGGCTGGCTACAATTTTTTCTTCGCCGGGTTTCAGCATCCAGGCTGTCATGCTGATGCCCGTAGGTTCACCAACAACTTCGATGGATGGATTTCCATTACGTAGTGCTTCCTGTAGAGCTTTGGGCGTCAGCTTGGTCGTATCCCACGTAACACGTAGCGTAGGCGTATGATTGCCCAGTGGTGGAGCGAAGGATTCTACCGTTACGCCTTTTACACTTTTGGCGGCATCCGCAATGTGTTTGGCCCGATCTTCCAGCATTTTCCAGTCTTTATCCTGGTCGCGGGCAATGAATTTCTCGAGCGCTACGTACATACCCAGCACTTCTTCTTTATTGACCTTCATGCCACGGCCAATCGTTGAACCGCGAGGAGGCATGCTAAGCCGGGCCGCATCGATGTACTTTTTCTTACCCATCAATAAGCCCGCACTTTGCGGGCCACGCATCGCTTTGCCACCCGATACGCAGACCAGATCAAATCCCATGTCGTTGAATTTCCACAGGTTTTCCACGGGCGGTACGTCGGCGGCAATGTCGATCATAGTTGGGATGTTGTGTTTTTTACCCAGCGCCACCCATTCCTGATGCATGATTTTGCCTTTGTCGGACTGAATGTTCAGAAACCAGAGCATCGCTGTTTTTTCGTTGATCGCTTTTTCGAGTTCTTCGACCGTTTCGATAAAAACAATTTTACAACCCGTGTTGGTCAGCGCGTGTGAATAACCGACGTTATGGCCTTTCTGCACAATCACTTCCGATTTCATGCCGGTACCTTCCAGATGGGGGAGGGCTTCTACGTTTTTCTGATCCATGCCCGTTAAAACGCCAGCCAGACCCAGCGTCATGGCCGAGAAACAACCCGCCGAAACAACGGCTGATTCAGCGTGAGTGAGTGCTGCTATCTTCTCCCCGACTTTTGTCTGTACGTCGTCGAGCATCATAAACTCTTTAGACGAAGCGATGATCGTATTCACTACGTCTTCTTCCATAAGCGAGCCTGTCATGGCGGTGTACGTACCAGCTGCGTTGATGAATGTACGAATGCCGAGCTCTTTTATTAAGTTTCGGGGAGCCAGCGCAGGAGCGGCCAGAGCTGACGATAACGTAGCGGAACCACCGAATAAACCACCCACCAGCGGCATGGCCGATAAGTGCTTGAGTAAACTTCTTCGATTAAGCATAGTTGGTTTACCAGTTAAAATAATTGAGACTAGAGTGGGTTTGTTGTACTACTCAAAAACCAGCGTTCCATACCTTCTGAATTCGTGAAAACTGCCGCTCGTTTTTTTCCACGACCAGGTTTGGTAGCCCTGGTCGTAGTCGATGCGGTAAAGGTTTCCACGCCATTTCGTGCCGGATGTTGGTATGACGGGAACAATGGGATTCATCAGCCGATAAGGAATGAAAAATTCAGCTGTCCACCCTTTTACGGCAGCATTACTTGATTTCTCTCCCCCCTGCGCCGACGTAGCATGTTGGGTTTTGTTGGCTCCTTTATAATTCCAGGGTTTCCAGCCCTGCGCTTTGCCGTTGATGTTCGGCACCAGAATCGGTAGTTCGTAATTCAATGGCGACACCTCATACTCAAAATAGATCGGTACGGCCGGGTCGGGCCAGAGAAAAACTTCTACTACGTCCTCTTTAAATAAAGCCCCAAAATCTTCCTGAATCGTAGCCGTCAGTTTTTCATCGTCGCACTGA
>NZ_JBMDWV010000058.1:0-4106 GCF_048594605.1 Spirosoma sp. | reverse complement strand
CCCGGAGATGCTCCTGCACGATTTTGCCGAGATTACCCTGGCCGGTACATTGGTTAATTACCAGATGGGCGTTCCGGCCCCCGCCCTGCCCGCATTTGCAGTTAAAGTCGACTGGAGCGACCGCTTGCAGCAGATACTCAGCGAGACAGACAACTTTAAACGAATTCGCAGGCTCATCCATTTAGCCGGTGAAGTGTTTCCAGAATCGGCCGCTAAAAGCGCGCAGTTAACGGATCGACTAGACCGTTTTGAAGACAGCATTTTGGTAAGCAAAGCACTGGATCGTTCAAATGAATTGCTGCGGAAAGGCAACTACCAGGAAGCTCTAGAGGCTTTGACAGAGCATGGACTTTACGGTGCTCCTGGTTTTGCTATTCAACGGCAACGAGCCTTTTTGTTGCTCAAACTCGAACGGATTGCTGAAGCAGACGAATTGGTCGCACTCATTAAAGACTCGGAGGAGCCCGCCGTAAAACAGTTTGTGGAACGGTATCAGTCACTTAAAGCGAAGGTCCAGTTGCAGATCGCCCAGCAGCATTTACGAAAGGGGGAATACCGGCCGGCACTGGATACTTTGCTCGTCATTGAAACGGTGCCTCAGGAAGATACCCTGGAAATGGTCTATTGTAAGGCGCTTGCTTATTGGCTAGAAGGGTATGACCTGTTAAATAGAAACGATACAACGAAGGGCCTCCAATCATTTCAACGAGCCCACAACGAGATAGAAGCCAACATCCGGGCCGCGCGGGCGGCCAATCATGAGGGCTTGCTTGAATTATACGAAAAAACCACTCAAGAACTCGACAAACATGGATAAGCGCCGGCCCAAACCCAAGAGTATGGTGCAGTACGATCCCAACAACTACTACAGCCAACTCGGCATCTCTCCCCTGATGCCTACCGATGAGATTAAAGCGCTGATTACCGAGCAGCAAATGGATGCGAGAAGAGGTCGACGTAAGCAGACAATCCAGCAATTCGGCTCGGCCGATGATACCTTCGTACGATTACAGCAAATTCTGGATGCCATTGGTTCTGCCAAAAAAAGAGAGCAATACGACTATGATAACCCGCACAACCGGGTACTCACTGTACAGCCCGACCCCTATGATCAGTGGCTAGACACCCAAAACCAAGCTGAACTGGCAACAGCGGTGCTGATAGAGGTGCTGGGCAACGACTGCTGGCTGCCTCACCCGGGATCGCTGCCTTTGTGGATCCTCACAAAACTAGATTCTGAACTGGCAGCGTTTCTGTCGGCTTACGTGCACGCATCTGTGTCACTTTAACTTTTGTACAACCCAAAAACTACTATATCCGCATGGCAATTTACCATAAAGTCATTGGCATCGACCTGGGCACCACCTATTCAGTAGTGGCCGCCTACAGCATTGAGAGACAGGATGTAAAAGTTATTCCTAACCGCCAGAACGAGCCTACAACTCCTTCGGTGGTATACATTGCGGCGGGTGGTGAAGTATCGGTAGGAAGAGCAGCCAAAGAAAAGCAGCAGAGGGATCCTGACGGGGTGTTAATTGAGGTCAAACGGATGATGGGCGAAAAAGACGAATCTAACCGAAAGGAAATGGTTACAGTGCGGCAAAAACAATACGACCCGGAAACCATTTCGGCATTCATTCTTAAGGAACTCAAGGCGTGCGCCGAGCGCATCATCGGTGAAGAAGTGCATGATGCCGTAATCACTGTTCCCGCTTACTTCAAAGAGTCCCAAAAAAACGCAACGCGAGAGGCGGCAAAAATTGCAAAATTGAACCCGCGACTGATCATCAACGAGCCAACCGCAGCAGCAGTTGCCTACGGTCTTGATACTAACGAAGTGCAAAGTTTCATTGTATACGACTTCGGCGGCGGCACCTTTGACGTATCTATTGTGCGGATAGAAAACGAAAATACAGTTGAGGTAGTAGGCACTGGAGGTGATGCGCATTTGGGCGGGGGTGACATCGACGAATTGCTGACTAAGTGGTTTTTAACAAAAATGCAACAACAATACGGCCGTGATTTCAGCGAAAACCGGAAACTGAGGGGTAAGGTACGCTTGCAGGCGGAGAAGGTAAAAATTGACCTGTGTAACCAGGAAACCAGCCAGGAGTTTTTTGTCGCTAACCCTATTGAGGGTATTGAAGAAGCCTCTTTTCCGATTAGTACGCAGGAGTTTTCGCAGATAATCCAGCCGCTACTGGAAAAAACCTTTGTACAGGTACAGGTTGCGCTGGACAGCGCGGCCAAAAACTATGGGGTTACATTGGAAGACATTGAGGCTATCATTTTGGTGGGAGGATCCAGCAAAATACCCGCCGTGGGTAAACAACTCGAGACCCGTTTTAAAAAGCCTGTCAAGTCCAACCTCAACCCGGATGAAATTGTGGCGATAGGGGCCGCTCGGATGGCGCTTAATTTTGAGCCAAGCCAGGCTGCCGTCATTAAAGACAACGAGGAGGTAAAACTTGCCGAGCCACAAGCCACTTTTGCCGGCGGCGAAGCAACCAGCACAAATATCAAAGATGTTGTAAGCCATACTCTCGGGGTGGGTCTGGATGAAGACATTTATGATTCGCTTATTCCCAAGGACAGCATTATTCCACACCGAATCACACGCCGTGGTTACACAACAGCCAAAGACAACCAGACGAGCATCCACGTCCCCGTCTATCAGGGTGAAAACAAAAAGGCTTCCACCAATTTCAAACTCGGCGAAGTCGTCATAGACGGTCTGCGGCCAGAGCCGAAAGGGGTACACGAGTTTGAAATCACCTTCGCCTTAGATACCGACGGCGTGTTTTTCGGGGAGTTGAAACACCTGCAAACCGGCGCGATAAAGCCCATTCAATTGGAGAGGGGGCAGGGAGCCATCACTGAGAAAAAACGCATGGACCTCGCTGAGGTAGTGGCTTCAGGAAATCTGGAAACGGCAGGCGGACCGTCCCCCGCTCAACCCGAAGACGCCATGGTAGCCTTGATTAATAGAGCTAATCAAATGCTGCCCACCCTGCCGGAAACGAAGCGTAAAGAACTCGAGCAAGGCATTCGCCTGCTCGAAACGGCGCGCCAGAACCGGAACGGGCAGGAGATCGGCACCGCACTGGTCAACTTAACCATGCTAACCATGAACATTTAGGATGAACAACGACCTCCAACTTCCCGTTGGTCAATTAATATGGGAAAGTGACTCTGCCTTTAAGATCATCATCCGGGATACCAGGCGGCGGGCCCAAATTGAACAAGTGATAAACGGATGGCAGCACATGAAAGACAGCGCTTGGTTGATTCCTCGGCTGAAGGTCAGCGGGACGGAAATTCAGTTGCTGTACACCAGCCCTAATTCCCTTCAATCAATCTCAGTTGCCAGTCAGGAGTGGCGCAACGAACCACAACGTAACGCGCTTTGTTGGTTGCGTTTGCTCGAATGGCAGCAAGAAGCGTACACAATACTCTCACATTCACGCATCGACGTGCTGCCACTCTCACCCGCTACTGTGTTCGTAACGTCGGCCCAACTTGGCCAATTCGCTCAAGTTGTCCAGTTTAAATTTGCCATGATTCCAGCGTCACAGATTGGTCTAAAAGATTGGGCCAATGCTTCACCCATTTACTGGCAATGGGTGAACAGAGAGGCATTTCTGGCGAATAAGGATTTTAACCCGGCTTATGCAGCGACGGCTATGTTGCATTATTGCATGGCCGGAGACCTTGTACTGGAGAAATTACCTAAACAGGAAAAGTTTCTTCGGTTTTTGTCGGGACGAACCGGCAGGTTGACTGCTTTCAAAACCCTCCTGAAGGAAGCATTACCAGAGACTATGCAGGAAGAAGTAGATGTTATCGGAGGGCAAGCGGGCGAGTTGCTTGGACAGCGAAACAAGCCGGAAGATAAGCCCGACTTACCTGGATATCTTGTTAGTAAATTAACGATTTCACGCTTAGCAACCCGTTGGGAGTATGAAGAGAAATACGATTTAGCCCTCCAGCTATGGCTCGATTGCGTAACATGGGAAGGAGCAGCCCAAATATCTTGGAGCAAGATTGCCCGCTTGTACGCACAATTGAAACAGCCCTTACAAGCTGATCAGGCATTTCTAAAGGGA
>NZ_JBMDWV010000057.1:0-11010 GCF_048594605.1 Spirosoma sp. | reverse complement strand
ATTTTTTTTTATGTTTGGTGTTTTACTGTGGTGTCGGTTCCCAAACCCAGACTCTTATATTGTATAAAATTTTGTGGTGTTCAAAAACCCCACACCACTGTTGAAGATAACCCTATGATTCAATTACCTGATTTTTCGCGCTCGTTCGAATACGAAAATAATTACTACTGGGCTTCGGATGTGAACCGGATGGCCAAAGTGATGGCGCATTATGAGTTATACAAACTGACGCTCGATATTCCCGGCGCTATTGTAGAATGTGGCGTTTTCAAAGGCGCGTCGCTGATTCGGTTTGCTACGTTCCGGCAATTGATGAGCAATCCAACCGCGAAAAAAATTATTGGCTTCGACGCATTTGGCCGTTTTCCGGAAACCGATTTTTCAGCCGATCAGAAATGGCGCGAGAAATTCATCAGCGACTCGGGCGAGGAAGGCATTAGCGTCGAGCAACTTACGACCGTATTGAATCACAAAGGTGTTGGTCAGAATGTTGATCTGGTGCAGGGGGATGTCCGCCAGACGATTCCGGCCTATCTGGAAAAGCACCCCGAACTACGTATCAGTCTGCTCAATATCGACGTCGACGTGTATGAACCAACCAAAGCCGTGCTGGATCATTTGTACGACCGGGTGGTGCCGGGCGGGGTCATTATGCTCGACGATTATGCCAACGTATTTCCGGGTGCGAATGCCGCCGTTGAAGAATTTCTGGACGGTAAAAACGCAATCGTGAAACGATTGCCGTTTGCCGTAACACCCTGCTACATTGTAAAATCCTGACCCACTTTATCCAATGAAACAAACCGAACAGGAAAGCTTCTGGTCTGGCGATTTTGGCCAGCAATATACCGACCGTAACACCCGCGACCGTGAAGAATGGGACGATTTTTACGTCCAGAACTGGGGTATTACCAAGTCCGAAATGAACGCCCGTTTTTCGGCCGACTGGTCGCCTGACACGCGGATTCTGGAAGTGGGCTGCAACACCGGAATGCAATTGCGTGGCTTGCAGGACGCCAGCTTTACGAATCTGTACGGCGTTGAACTTCAGCCGTATGCTGTCGAAAAAGCGAAGCAAACCACGCAGAATATTAACATCATTCAGGGGTCGGGTTTTGAACTGCCGTTTCGCGATGGTTTTTTCGACGTAGTGTGCACAAATGGCGTACTTATCCACATCGCCCCCGACGATCTGCCGAAAATCATGGACGAAATGGTACGTTGCAGCCGTCGGTACATTTGGGGATTTGAGTATTACAGTCCTGAGTTGAAAGCGATTCCGTACCGGGGCAACGAAGGGTTTCTCTGGAAAGCGGATTACGCGGCCCTGTTTCAGCAACGGCATCCGTCGCTACGTCTCGTCAAACAGGAGTTGTATCCGTACGTCAATGCCAGTGAAAGCGGAAACGTCGATTATATGTATCTGCTCGAAAAAACAGCCTGATGAGCAACGTAGCGATCATTACGGCGCGGGGCGGCAGCAAACGAATTCCCCGGAAAAATATCCGGTTATTTCTGGGCAAACCAATTATCGCTTATGGCATTGAGGCCGCTTTGCAATCGGGCTTATTTGCGGACGTAATGGTCTCGACTGATGACGCCGAAATTGCCAACGTAGCGCGTCAGTACGGTGCTTCTGTGCCTTTTCTACGTAGCGCCAAAGCTGCCGATGATTTCGCCACCACCGCCGATGTATTGACCGAAGTGCTACGTCAGTATGAGCAACAGCATCATGTTTTTGAGTACGCTTGCTGCCTCTACCCTACCGCTCCGTTCGTTACGCCCGATTTGCTGAAAGAGGCTTTTGCTACGTTGTCAGACCGGGAGTTCGACACGGTTTATCCCGTTCAGCGGTTTGGCTTTCCTATTCAGCGAGCCGTTTTTCTTCGCGATGCTACCGTGCAGTGGGTTCAGCCCGAACATGCGCTAACCCGCTCGCAGGATCTCGAACCTGCCTATCACGATGCCGGGCAATTTTATTTCGTGAACGTAGCGGCATTCCAGAAAAGCCACCGCCTGATCACCGATAACTCCGGTGGCATCGTCATTTCTGAAATGGCCGCTCACGATATTGATAATGAGGAAGATTGGCAAGTCGCCGAACTGAAATTCAGAATGAATAATGAACAATAATCCGCTTAGGGTATTATCCATTTTACATTATTCGTTCTACATTCATCCTTAACCCATGAATCGTCTACTTTTTCGCGCTGATGGTAATGCCCAGATCGGCATGGGTCACGTTATGCGTTGCCTGGCGCTGGCTGACATCCTGAAAGCTGATTTTTCGATGCGGTTTGCCATTACGGATCCAACTCCCGCCGTTCACTCACTAATTGAATCGGCTGGCGTAACGGTTGTTCCGCTACCGGATTCGGCTGACAAAGCCGTTTTTTGGGGCGATATTCACCATGAAGACATTGTTGTGCTGGATGGCTATTCGTTCGACGAAACGTTTCAGCGGGCGGTCCGGGCGCGCGTCAGAAAACTGGTGTTTATTGATGATCTGGTGAAAGGGCATCAGGTGGCCGACGTCGTGATCAATCATGCGGGCGGGCTTTCCGAAACGAATTACGATACGGCTGCCTACACGAAGCTTTGTTTAGGGCCACACTACGCGCTGCTACGTTCTGATTTTCTACGTCCGGAAGGATACGGCCATTCTCCATCCGACGGTCCAATTTTTGTCAGTTTGGGAGGTTCCGACCATCAAAATACGTCTCTAACTGTTCTGGAAGCCATTCGGCAGGCCGACGCTACGTTGCCGGTACGCATTGTTTTAGGGCCGTTTCATCCGAATCGTGAATCTGTTGAAGCCTTCAAAAGCCAGCTTCCGAACCTAACGATTCTGCAAAATCTGAGTGCGGTCCAAATGGTCGACGAACTGCAGAATTGCAGTCTGGCGATTACGGCCTGTAGCACAATTGCATATGAAGTCTGTGCCGTAAATCGCCCATTGATTGCGATCGTTACGGCCGATAATCAGACACAACTGGCGCAGTTTCTTTCTGAAGAAAAGCTGGCGCTGTCGGTCAACTTTCCGACGCTTTTAACCCGTTCGATTCCAGTCATTGCGCTGGATAAACTGTTACGTCTGTCGATTCAGTCGTTTTTCTTTTCGCCCGAAAATGCAGCCGAAACGGTGGCGAATCAGCGTCGTTTTTTTGACGGTCGTTCGCCGGAGCGGCTACGCCATATTTTTCAGGAATTGACTGCCTGATTCGTTCGATAAATCTTTTCGATCATGCTAACCCATCGCCTTGCTCAACTTACCGATGCACAGCTTTATTTCGAGTGGACCAACGATCCCGATACCCGGCGACAGTCGTTCAACTCTGCACCAATCTCGCTGGAAACGCATGTTGCCTGGTTTACGCAAAAACTGGCAGACGGCAATACGTTGATGATCGTGTTTGAAAATGAAACTGGCAAACCCGTTGGGCAGGTCCGTTTCGAGCGAAAACCTGTAGCCGATATGCCCGACGAAATTATCATCAGCCTGTCGGTCGATGCGCAGGAACGGGGAAAAGGACTGGCGCATCAGCTCATTGAACAGGGTTGCGCAGTTTGTGCTGAAAATTGGGGCGACGTAACGGTTCATGCCTACATAAAACCCGAAAATCAGGCGTCGGGGCGAGCCTTCGAACGGGCCGGTTTCAGATTATCGACCGAAAGCGGTAATTTTGGGCAGGCTAGTAGCCTGTTGTACCTAAAAACCTTGTCGAACTGAAACCACCTGACAACGTGTTTCGGCTATCAAAGAGGTTTGTTTCCTTATGATTCATACTCAACCGATTCAGGTTGCTCAATTTACCATAAGCCCGGCGCACCGTCCGTTTGTTATCGCCGAAATGTCGGGCAATCATAACCAGTCGCTCGACCGGGCGCTGGAAATTGTGGATGCCGTGGCCGATGCGGGTGCGCACGCGCTCAAACTCCAGACCTACACACCCGATACCATTACGTTCAACGGCGCATCGGAAGAGTTTTATATTCGGGATACGAAGTCGCTCTGGGCCGACAAAAATCTGTATAAACTGTACCAGGAAGCCTACACGCCCTGGGAGTGGCACAAACCGATTTTTGAACACGCCCAGAAGCGTGGTATGATTGCGTTTAGCTCGCCGTTCGATACGTCTGCCGTCGATTTTCTGGAGTCGCTGAACGTACCGCTTTACAAGATCGCGTCGTTCGAGAATACCGATCATATTCTGCTCAAAAAAGTGGCGCAGACGGGTAAGCCCGTTATCATGAGCACAGGCGTAGCGTCGGTAGCTGATCTGGACGAATCGGTAAACGTGCTACGAAGCAACGGCTGCAAAGATTTGATTCTGCTGAAATGCACCAGCACGTATCCGGCCACGCCCGAAAGCACCAACCTGCTCACGATTCCGCACATGCGGCAGTTGTTCGACGTACCGGTTGGTTTGTCGGATCACACGATGGGCATTGGTGCGGCTGTAGCGGCTGTGGCCTTAGGGGCGGTCGTTCTGGAAAAACACGTAACGCTACGTCGGGCCGATGGTGGCGTTGATTCCGCTTTCTCGCTCGAACCCGACGAACTCAAAAACCTCGTCATTGAAACCGAACGGGCACATCTGGCCATGGGGCAAGTCAATTACACGCTGACGCCGAAGGAAGAAAAAAGTCTGCAATTCAAGCGGTCGCTCTACGTCGTACAATCCATGAAAGCGGGCGATATGTTCACGCCCGAAACGGTACGTAGCATCCGCCCGGCCAATGGCCTGCACACCCGTTACTACGAAGACGTCATCGGCAAAACCGCCACACAGGACATTGCTGCCGGAACGGCACTGGACTGGAATCTAATTGATGTATGATATAGGATATATGGTGTATGACTAGCAGGATTCATTAATCATACATCCTATATCATACATTATACATCACACATCTCATGGGTATCATCAAGCGACAAACCATACAGAGTTCGGTGTACACCTATGCGGGTGTGGCTGTGGGCTTTCTGACGCAGGGGATTTTATTCCCGAACCTGTTCAGTAAGGCGCAAGTCGGTCTGCTGAGTTTGCTCATTTCGCTGGCACAGGTACTTTCTCAACTCTCCAATCTAGGCACTAATGGCGCAGGGGGACGCTATTTTCCGTATTTCCGTGATACCGAACGCCAGCACAACGGCTATCTGTTGATGACCAGCCTCACTACGTTAGCTGGCTTTGGCCTGTGTGTACTGGGGCTCTGGCTCGCCCGGCCGTGGATCATCGAGCAGAATCAGGCGCAATCCCCGTTGTTTGTCGAGTATTATTATCTGCTGATTCCGCTGACGCTGTTTACGGTGTATTTTACTGTTTTCGATAACTATGCCCGGCTGCTTTACGATCCCGTTACGGGTACGTTGCTTCAGCAGTTTGTGCAGCGGCTGTTGATCTTGCTGGCGGGCGTAACGTACTGGCTGGGCTGGGTTACGTTTCCGCAGTTTCTGGGCTTGTGGCTGCTGGCGTTTTTTCTGCAAATGATCCTGATGGTTTTCAGCGTTTTTCGGGATAAAGCGCTGTTTCTCAGCCGCCAGTTTCTATCAATGAGTCCTGAACTGCGCCGGGATCTGACGCGGTACGCGGCCCTGACGCTGACGACGGCTCTATCCTCACAAATCATCCTGACGATTGATAAAGTGATGATTAACAACGCGAAAGAGCTGGGCTTGTCGGCAACAGGAGTGTATAGTATTGCAGCCAATTTTGCTACGGTGATTGCCGTTCCCGCTACGGCACTGTATAAGGTTTCCGGTACATTGATTGCCGAATCGTGGAAGAGTAACGATCTCGAAAATATTCGAAAAATTTACAGCAAAAGTTGTCTGAATCAGTTAATTGCGGGTTGTCTGGTATTCGTGGGCGTAGCGGCCAATTTGCCGAACGTATTCCGATTTTTACCGGCGGGTTACGAAGCGGGTTACTACGTTATTTTGTGGCTTGGTCTGGGTAAACTGATCGACATGGCGACGGGTATCAACGGAATCATTCTGAATACGTCGCGCTACTACGTTTATGATTCGCTGTTTTTCGTAGCCCTGACATTCATTACCATCGCAGCCAATTATTACCTGATTCCACGTTTTGGTATCAACGGAGCCGCGATGGGCGGGGCGCTTGCTACGTTGCTGTACAACCTCGCCCGGACGTTGTTTGTCGGTTTTGCGTTCAAAATGCAGCCGTTTACCTGGCGGAACGTAGCGATTGTGCTGATCGGACTGGCGGTCTGGTGGATTGCCGTTCAAGTGCCTTATCCAGATTCTGCTGCCGAGAAATGGCGTTTTTTTCTGGATATTGCCTGGCGGTCGGCACTGATTACTACGTTGTTTGGCGGATTGATGATTGGGTTAAAATTATCGCCGGAGGTGAATCAGACCGTAGCGGGATTGAGAAAACGTTTTTTTAATAATTAAAGGTTATGACACAGAGAAAATCTCTGTGTCATAACTCAAACTCTATGTGGGTTTTTCGCTTTTTATTTACCGAAACCGCCCGGCTTTTACGTTCGGAAGAAGGCCGTCGGTTATTAGGACTGGCGCTACGTTACGGAAATCGGCCACGTAATCAGGCCGTTGACGTCACGTTCGGTCGGTATCAGTTTCGAGTGCCGGATGCGCTGTCGTTTATCTGGCAGTTTCGGGAGATTTTTGTTGATGAGTTTTATCGGTTTTACACGACGCAGGCAACACCCATTATTTTCGATTGTGGCGCTAACATCGGCACGAGCGTAGCGTTTTTCCGGCAAACGTATCCGAATGCACGTATCGTGGCCTTTGAAGCCGATGAACACATTAGCGATATATTGCAGAACAATCTGAAACAGAGCCAGATTTCGAACGTAGAGATCATTACAAAAGCGGTCTGGACGGATGATAAAGGCATCTGGTTTGGTAGTGACCAAGCCGATTCGGCATCTATTTTTTCGGAAACCGACCGCAAGCTGGTGCCTTCTGTAAGGCTACGTGATCAGCTCCTTCGCGAGACACGCATCGACATGCTTAAGATGGACATCGAAGGCGCCGAGACCGACGTATTGCTCGATTGCCGCGATGCGCTGGCGCACGTGCAGAATATGTTTGTCGAGTTTCATGCTTACCTCGATCATCCGCAAACCCTGGCCGACGTAGTGAAGGTGCTGGAAGAAAGCGGGTTTCGATACTACATCAACACGAGCCAGTACCGCCACGCGCCGTTGGTCAACCATCGGTACAAAGGCAACGACAGCATGGACCTGCAATTGAATATCTTTGCGTATAGAAACTAGTTTTCTATTTGCAGTTTATAGTTTTCTGTTTGGAGCAGGTTGCTACGTGACCGCTTTGCGCAACAGAAACCTGTAAACTGCAAACAGAAAACCCAACATTGAATGATCGACAAAATTCTTTCCCGCCCTGAGTTTCAGACCGAACCTCCTGTACTGGTGGACGTGGGTGCTTCGGGCGAATTACACGCACGCTGGAAACCGTTTGCCAAATATGCCGTTTGCATTGCTTTCGACGCCGACGACCGCGATTTTGGCTACGTCGAAAGTGAGTCCAGTCATTTTCGTAAGCTGTATACATTCAACCATATAGTTACGGGAACGGAGTCGGCAACTGATACGTCGGCGTTTCATTTGACGGCATCGCCCCACTGTTCGAGTTTGCTACGTCCCCGCCCGGATTGGATTCAGGAATATGCGTTTGCGCCCAAATTCGAACTGACGAAAGTGGTTCAGCTTAAAACGCGGAGCCTACGCTCAACGCTCGACAGCCTAAAAATCAAGCAGGTCGACTGGTTCAAAACCGATTCGCAGGGAACCGATTTGCGACTATTCCAGAATCTCGGCAAAGAACGTACCAGGCAAGTGCTGACGGCTGAGTTTGAACCCGGCATTACGTCGATTTATGAGGGCGAAGATAAGCTTTACACGGTGTTGCAGTACATGGAAGAAACTGGGAGTCACTGGCTCGCTGAACTGATTCCAAAAGGGTCGCCCCGGATTACGCCCGCTCTGCTGGATAGTTTTACGAGTAATGCATTGGTGAAGAAGTTCGTGCTTTTTTCGCTCAAAAACAGCGCTGTCTGGGGCGAAATGACGTATATGAATCAGTTTGCCAGCGACGCTATGTTGACCCAGCGTAATCTGCTGCTAGGCTGGGTATTTGCCACTACGTTGAAACAACACGGTTTTGCGCTCATTCTGACCCAAAAAGCAAAAGCGCGGTTTTCGGACCCGATTTTTGCCGAAATGGAAGCCTACTCGCGCAGACGAGTTTGGGGGCGCGTGCTTGGGCTGGGTTTCTGGCCCGAAGTAGTCAAGAAATTCGATAAACTCTTCGGTCGGTGAGAGTCACGCATTTAAGTACGTACCATTTGTTCGGCGGGGCCGCTGTGGCGGCTAATCGACTGCATCGGGCGCTTCAAAAACAGATCTGGACGAAAACCGCCGTCGAAAGTACGATGCTGGTCGGCACAGCGAAACGACTGGAACCCCATCGATCGGCGCCGGGCGTTACGTATCTGGCGAATAATTTTCTGGCCGAACAAACAGCATTCGGGCGATTCGTGGCCGAGCGGCTCTATTTTTTGCCGCACGAGCGCGACGCATCGGTTCGGTTCCAGTTTTCGCCCGCCCGATTTGGGGCTAATCTTGATTTCCATCCCGCCATTCAGCAGGCCGACGTACTGCATTTGCACTGGATTAATTTCGGTTTTCTGTCGCTCAATAGCTTACGTTCGCTGTTCAACCTGGGCAAACCTGTTGTCTGGACGCTGCACGATCAGTGGGCGTTTACAGGCGGTTGTCATTACTCGCGCGGCTGTGCTCATTTTCTGACGCATTGCAATCAATGTCCGTATTTGAAAAAGCCCGATGCGCAGGATTTATCGTACCGTGTTTTTGAGCAGAAAAAAGACGTTTTCCGAAACGCGAAAATTCATTTTACACCGCCGAGCCGTTGGTTAGCCAATGAAGCGCAACGTAGCGCTTTGCTCCGCGATTTTCCGTTTACGGTGATTCCGTACGCCATCGATCAAACCGTTTTTCGAGCCATCGAACGTAGTGAAGCCAACGCCTGTTTCGAGTTACCCAATACGGATCGGCCCCGGATTTTGTTTGGCAGTGCGAACGTAACGGATACGCGTAAAGGCTTCCGTTATTTTGCTGAAGCGCTTATGCTGCTGAGCCAGCAGCACCCTAATTTAAATCCCGAAATTCTGGTGTTTGGCAAGGGCCGGTCGTACCTGTTCAATGAACTGCCGTACCCGATACGCCACCTCGGTATTTTAACCTCAACGGACGACATTGTAGCGGCTTACAACGCAGCCGACATCATGGTGGTACCTTCGCTGGAAGACAACCTGCCGAATACGGTGATCGAGTCGATGGCCTGCGGTACGCCAGTTGTCGGTTTCCGAACGGGTGGCATCCCGGAAATGATTGACCATGAGCAAAATGGCTACCTGGCCGACATCCACTCAGCCCAGCAACTCGCCGACGGACTCGCTTTTTTACTGACGCACCCAAACCCGAACCTACTACGTCAAAACGCACGGGAATCTGCCGAAAATCGTTTTTCGGAGGACGTAATTGCCAAACAGCATATTGAATTATATAACCAATTGTTGAATGATTGAGTGATTGAATTGTTGAATAAAATTCGCGTTAGTCCATTCAACAATTCAATCACTCAATCATTGATCATTCAACCCCATGCCAACCGTCTCTATCATCACCGTCACGTACAACGCCGAGCGGTTTCTGGAGCGCACGATTCAGAGTGTTGTGGCGCAGCAGGCAACGGATTATGAGTACATTATCGTTGATGGAGCCTCCGCAGATGGGACGCTGAATATTGTAGAACGCTATCAACGTTACGTTACCCGCTGGATTTCGGAGCCCGACAAAGGCTTATACGACGCCATGAACAAAGGAATGCATCTGGCAACAGGCCAGTACGTCTGGTTTATGAACGCGGGTGATGAGCTGCACGACGCCAATACGTTAGCGAATCTGTTGGATCGAATAGCGACCACACAGGCTGATGTGTATTACAGCGACGCGCTGTTTGTGCGGGAAGAGAATGATGGAAAGGTAGTTCCGGTTGGATTACGTAGTGAAGTTACGCCCCACACGTTGCCGAAACAGTTGACCTGGCATGATATGGCGCTTGGTATGAAAGTGTGCCATCAGGCATTTGTACCAAAACGCTCGATAGCCCCTGATTACCTAGTCGATAACTTAAGTGCCGACATCGACTGGGAAATTCGTTGTCTGAAAGCAGCCAGACAGATAGAACGGTTACCCTTTGTTTTATGTAACTACCTGATGGGTGGTTTATCCATCCAGCAGCACCGCCAATCGCTCGTGGATCGGTTCAAAGTTCTAGTTACACATTTTGGTTTATTCACAACCTTACGTAACCACTTCAGGATTTTTGTAAGAGCCAGACAATTCAACAAACAATGATTATTTGCTATTATCACTGAAAGTCAATATTATATTTTTATTTTTCCGACAAATAACGATATAATACAATTATAAATATATAAAAGTACACTTAAAATTCTTTTGTGAAATTTGTGTGAAAACAATGGGATAATTCCCAGATGTATATCATTTGATTGGGAAATGCGGATAAATTTGCGGGGTTTATTACGGTACCCTTCGACCTTTTTGTGGAATTTCCTAAAAAACAAAACTAACCTATGAAACGAATAGCTGTTTTTACTTCGGGTGGCGACGCGCCGGGGATGAACGCGTGCATTCGGGCGGTTGTCCGGGGCGCGGTCTATCACGGCGTTGAAGTGTTCGGTATCCGCCGGGGGTACAGCGGAATGATAAATGGCGATATTTTTCAGATGTCTTCACACTCAGTAAGCAATATTGTGCAGCGTGGAGGCACTATTCTGAAATCGGCCCGCAGTAAAGAATTTATGACGCCCGAAGGCCGGGCAAAAGCGCACGAGCAGCTTAAGAAGTTCGAAATAGAAGGTTTAGTCGCTATTGGCGGGAATG
>NZ_JBMDWV010000056.1:0-12923 GCF_048594605.1 Spirosoma sp. | reverse complement strand
TCATTTGGGTTGACGGGCAGCATCACGCCCGGTGCCACATCGGGGACGTTGACGATGACGAGTGTGATTGCTCCTTACAGTGGAGGGGAGGAGAAGATCACCAACAACACGGACGCGGACAAAATCGATTTCTTCCAGAAGTAAAGTCCACGGTTTTTTCTGTCTGGAACCAGAGGAGTTTAGAGTACTAGGTGCCTCTGGTGTTGTAAACGTTTAATCAGTCAGACTTTGGACCGTTATTGATTAGGAACGACGAACCGAGATTGTTCAGGAGATTGATCAGTTTAATTAATCGAAGCTAAAACAAATAAAAAAGGACTGCATAGATTATGCAGTCCTTTTTTATTTGTGCTCTTGTTTGGATGATTTACCAGAATGAATTGTGCTGCTTTGGTATGTATTAACGTGATGTTCTAGAAACTACTCTATAATTCGCAGATCTTGCTGATTAGAAAGGCATGTCTGCTACTGTCCAAAATAGGTGATCTTGTCAACATCCACGTTGTTGGTCACCCTAAGCTCCCCTCCGCTGGAAGGACTGATGGTGGCCCCCACCGAGTAAATGCCCGAGGTGCCACCTGGGGTTAGCTTGACCAGCAACCCAAAGCTGAGTGAGCCTCCGCCTTCAACGCCTGCCGCTGTGGAGAGAATGTAATAGTCGGGATTGGAGTCGTCCAGGTTCCAGGCACTGTTGGCTACCGGGCGGCCACCTACCGACTGAGCCGTGGCGTCAAACTGCACCTGTGCATAAGTGTTTTTGTTGATATAGGCGGTAATCTTACGGCCAGGATTAGTCGGTGAGCCATTGAGTTCAAACACGTCCACCACAATTGAGAAGGTGGAGGAGCCATACTGTATTGTAGGTGTTACGTAAACGACAGGAGTTAGGTCAGGCGCGGGTTTGACGGTTATGGTAGCCGAGTTGTTGGTGCTCAGCTGAAGTGTGCAGCCTTTGACGGTTATGGACGTAAGGGTGACCACATGAACGCCCACCGAGGAAAGGGCCGCTTTGATTGCTTCAAATTTAAAAGGATTCAGCACCTTGCCGGAAGAGTCGCTTGTGGCAGTAACAGGGTCCTGAACAACTCCGTCGATAGAATACGTAAAGGTTTGGCTTGCGTTAGGGAGTAAACCCGTGATGGTGGACGTAAGCGATTCGGGATTCCCCTGATAGATTTCGGCGGGCTCATAGGTGATTGAACCGAAGGTAGGTGTGATGCAATCAAGAGAAGCGGTGCCTGGGCCGAATTCAGCAACAGAGCTAAGTGGTTTCTTATGATTGTGTGACAAAGAGCCTCTATTAATTGAGTAGGCCCATGATGAAAAGCTGGTTAATAGCATCACCCAAACGGTAAGGGCTACAACTTGACGGAAACCGAAAATGCGTTCAGCTGATAATAGTAGGATCTGGTAGAATTTGATCATGATAAACGGAAAAAGAGAATTTAATACGTATTAAAAACAAATTAAGATAGTTTCTAAAGTAGTAATATGATTGCAGTGATACATATTCATATTAAATAATAAATGAGTATATGTACTTATAATATTATGGCACATACTCTAATCGCTGATGTGGTATGGTAGACTAAAAGTAACCCTGTGCGTATAATATGCAATGAGAAAATATCTTTTTTTGTGAAAAAATCTATTAAATATCACTTTATATAAAAAACATCATATTTTGAGTAGGAAGTTTTATGCGTATGTGTAATTATACTTAAGTAATTGTGGTACGTAACAATATAAGTCGAAATTGTTCATTTTGCCACAGCACGTAGTACGTCGGGCCTAATTGATCCAGAATTATAATGGCGAACGCCCACGTTTATCACATTAATACTACCGGGTGGTCAGTCATCTCCACGTTAATTAAACAATTCAATCAATCGCCTTGTAGAGAGTAGAGTGCGTTATTTTCAGTCAGTGTAACGTTTAGCATCAACTGGCAGTGCTCAACAAAAGTGTTGTCATAGCCTAGCTCATCAAATCCGTGAACAACCTCTCTAAGTACGTTATTTTGTATGTCCTGTTGGTTGGGCTTCAACCCTGCCTGGCTCAAACGAGACGAATTGTGTACCAGGAAAGTCTTCAGGATTTTCCTAATCCGGAACGAGGGTTCTATATTCCATTCGGCACCAGTACTGAAGATTTTAAACCGCTGGACAAAGCTGTTTTAATTAATTATCGACGTCAGCCTCAGCAAACGACCAAAGCCAACTATTCGTTTTTTTGTTCCTTGATTTACCGGGCTTACCGACTCGAGCGCTTTAAGAACGGACCCATCGACACTGGCTTTCTACAGAAGATTCAGGATGATTTTAATACAGCCCGGTTGGCGGGCGTCAAGCTGATTTTACGTTTTTCATATACTGATAAAACTCATTCCGGCAATTGCCCAGACGAATACAAAATCTGTCCGCCCTACGGTGATGCGAGCAAGAAAGTGGTGTTGTCTCATATTGCGCAGCTCAAACCTCTGTTACAGACAAACGCGGATATCATTGCGGTTTTACAGATGGGATTCATTGGTATATGGGGTGAGAACTACTATACTGATTATTTTGGGGACGCTTCCCTCAATCAGCTTGGTGTAGTTCCCGACAGGAGCTGGCAAGACCGCAACCAGGTGCTGGGGGCCTTGCTCCAGGCGCTGCCCAAAGATCGGATGGTGCAAGTTCGCACTCCCCAGATTAAACAACGGTTTGTACAGGGGCCGCGCGCTGCAGTCACTACGTCGCCCATGAGCGCAAACCAGGCTTTCAGTCAGTCGAATGTAGCGCGTATCGGGTTTCATAATGACTGCTTCCTGGCGAGCGCTGACGACTACGGTACCTTTTACGACTATGGTAATTCTGTCTCAAAACGTGGCCCTTCAAATGAAATCCTTCGGCGGTATTTTGAACAGGACAGCCGCTATACAGCTGTCGGGGGAGAAACATGCGATGATGCGTTCAGCCCCCAAAACGATTGTGCTCCCGTGGGGCGGGCCGAACAGGAAATGGCCGCCATGCACTATAGCTATCTGAATGCATCCTACAATAATTCGGTCAATAACGATTGGCAAACCGATGGCTGCATGGCGCAAATCCGTCGGAATCTGGGCTATCGCTTCGTACTGAAAGAAGCAAGCTTTCCTCAGAAAGCTCGGCCCGGGCAGAACTTCACTTGTCAAATCGACCTAATAAATGTGGGATATGCCTCACCGTATAATCCTCGTCCCCTCCAAGTTGTGCTACGTCACATAACAACAAAAGCGGTGAGGGTTTTAGCCAGTAAAACTGATATCCGAAAATGGTTGAGCGGTCCGATTCGATGGCAGGAGTCGTTTATATTACCCACCGATTTACAACCTGGTCAATACGAGGTGTTATTGAATTTGCCCGATGCTTATAGCTCACTGGCGCATCGTTCCGAGTACAGCATTCGTCTGGCCAACGAAACGGTATGGGAAGCGGCTACGGGCTACAATAGTTTAAAACATACGTTGGTTGTCGAACCGTAGAGAGGTGAGGGTTTTAGGAACGTATTGACTCAGGTGCTGATAGTTTACAGAATTGGATTTATGTTGTAGCCCCAGTTAGAACGCTGGACAAAAGAAAAGCCTACCCTCGGGTAAGCTTTTCTTAGGCTAGATCTTCAGCTGACGTACTGAATCTCACTGCTGGAAGAACTCCAGTTTGTCGGCATCCGAATTATTCAGCAGATACACTTCGCTGCCACTGCCTGGTCCTACCACTGTGCTAAAGACAATATTACCCGATGTGGCACCTGGAGTCAAGCTGCCCGTTAAGCCAAAAGAGAGCACATCTCCGGCCGCTATCGAATAATTGGTGGTCAACACATAATAGTCCTCATCCGAATCGCCATCAAAAATCCATACACTATTCTGCACTGGACGACCACCCACCTGCGTAACCCTGGCTGACAAACTCAAACTAACCTTGATATCTTTGGTCAGCTTGACAGTAATGGGGCCATGAGTGGGGGCGCCGTTAAGCTCAAAAACATCCACCACCACACTGATGGGTTTGGTTCCTCCCACTGTCGAAGGGCGAGCATAGAGGGTTGGTGTCAGATCTGACTGAGCCGAAGCGGTTATAACCCGCAGATTCTGATTGGTTACCGGGCTCGATACGTAATGAGTCGAGGTGTTGACCGAAGTCGACGTAGCATAGGTCAATGGGCCATTAGCCGATGAACTATAGGCAAGCTTCAAACCGTACTCTGCGTAGCCATTCAGTTCAGAAGGCAGGTAGAATAGCCCCACTGTGCCCGAGAAAAGCAGGGGAGCACTCAACTGATAGAGTCGGTTAATGCCGGGATAGTTTGCCAGTGGAGTGCTGGTCCGCTGGATGGTGTTGTTCGCTATAGTTAAATTAGCTGAAGGGAGGAGAGTAAGTCCATCTGTGGAAAAAGGAGTACCCGCCAAAATGGTCATGCCGTTGTTGCCCATCGAGAGTTGGGCGGTGGCCAGCTTCAGGCTAGCCAGCAAAGCTACCAGGGTTAGAAAGGTTCGCACGGTTAGCTTAAGGTTTGAAAGTAAGTGATTTGCCGGTGGCTTGCTGTTCAAGTAAGGCTTCAATTTTATTTAGTCGGGCATGAGTCTGGGTTTTCAGGGCCGCGTTTTCCGACAGAAGGGTCTTGTTGTCGGCTTTCAACTGCTCGATCTCTTTAATCAGCGCCTGAATAGCAATTAGATTCACTCCATCGAAATCGGCCTGATTGATGGATTTATCTTCACCAATAATTCCTAGTTCGTCGTGGCCGAAGGCAGCAAAAAAATCCTGGGCCATTGGACCGTAGTGACGAGATTGCCTTGCATCCTGACCTTTATCGTTCCAGGAGCCCAGCCGCATTCTGGCAATCTTTCGCAAAAAAGCAGATCCGTCAGCAACCCGGAAATTCTCTTTGCGCGTTGAGTCAGAAATGATCTGCCAGGCGTTGCCCCCGCTACTTAATTTTACCCCCGTTGCCGACGTCTGAACATCATTGGAGGTATACAGCATGTATCCATTGCCAAAGCGCATGGTCATCTGATTGCCAGCGGTGCTGTTATAGACGTAACCTCCATAATCACCAATAATAAAAGAGCCCGGATAGTTATTGGTTGACACATTATTACCCAGTGCGGTCGAATTGTTGCCACTGGCGGTGACGCGGAAGCCAATAGCGAACGTATTGGCATTATTGGCCAGAACGTTGTAGCCAATTCCGAAAGAGCGAATGCCTATCTGAGTATCGTCCCACTGATCAGCATCAATGCTACCCACCCGGAAGGCTGTTTTACTAGGAGACCAAATGAGTTTTGTCCCCAATCCGGAAACGTCCTGTCCAAACAGGACGTTTCGGCCATCAGCGACATTAAAATAAGCTTTTGGGTTGGTCGTGCCAACGCCCACCTGAGCCATTGTGTAAGACGTAGTTAGCGTTAAAATAGCCAGAATTTTAAATAATGTTTTTTTCATGAGTAAATTGGTTATTAAGCAAGGAAACAGGCCGTGTGGCCCTCTTCAAAAGTCATCAATTAAGCCCGGAATAACCTTCTATTTTGAGCAACCGGTTAAAAAGCCTTCAAACATAACCGAGTTTATGGCAGTCCTTGTAAACGCTTGCTGTTTATTAAAAGTGAATTCTGAGAGCTTAACTCATAAGTCGTAGTTTCGACTCAATGCCGTAACAGAGGAGAGAAAGAATTTACTAGTCAGGAAAGCCACTTGCGGAGCTGGCTGTGTATCAGATTGGCATTCTTATTAGCTATATACCGCATAATTAATATGTTAATTTAATCTTTCATTGCTCGGGATATTTTAATACTTATGCTTTTTTGCTTGTTGAATACGTTATAAAAAGTTTTCGAATGGAAGAAGAGGTATACACTCCCGGTACTGATAATCCTGCATACGTACTTGCCAGCTGGCTAAAGGCAGTTCAGGATCTTTATGGCCAATATGATCAGCTTAGTACCTATATCCAGCAACTTAAAACGAATAAGCAGGCTGTCGGCACTGATCCACTAATTACCTTACAAATTACTTTACAAACCGAGTTTGAGCGACTACTACAGGAAATGGATCAACTCACTACGTTGCCAGGGCGGTCCGTTGACGAAAACTACCAGAAGCTACTGGATCATACAACCAGGCTCAAGTATCTGAGTGAGCAGGTAAAAACCAAACTAGGTGCTAAAAGGAAATTCTAACGGTTTTAAGGTCTGCCCGGAGGATTCTCCAGCCTGCTCAATTCAGGAGTCAGCTTTAATGCCGCTTTTCAGATTTCTGATCCGTTGTTACTAACTGAGTTCTTAACAGTAATACGTTTATCAGGGTGAACTAACGTATCATGTACTGAACCTCTTAAAACCTACAGCTAAAGCGATGTTTTATCCGAAGAGGTGAGTTTTTTGCTTCTTAGCACTACGTAGCAACGCCTGAGAGTGTGAGTTGGGTGAAGGCTGATTGGTGAGTGGGCTACAGCCCAAGGGAAGGCCAATCTTATAATCAATCTGTTAATAACTTCTACTCTGAGTTAATAGTGTAGTAGCAGTATGGCCGTATCCTAACTAATATTAGCTAAATAGCAAAAATATGAGAACCTATTGTTGTCATTGCTACACCTAGGATAAAAGCAGATTATTCCCGCGAATCATGACTAAGCTACACGTTCAGAACCAGACTGATAGGCCAGACCGTATTCAATTCGAACGGTTAATGGCTCAGTATCGGGCCCGTGTGAAAGAAGCTAGCTATTTGTGGCTTGGACAGCCAACGATAAGTATGGAAACAGTAGTACAGAACAGAATAGAAAAACCAACTATTCTAGTCATAGAAGATAATGTCGATGATTGGTTTCTGATACGCTTTGGTTTGCTACGGCAGTTTAAGGATGTAGAATGCGTCTGGCACTCGGTTGGTAGTCAGGTGCTGCCCTTTCTGGAGCAATGCAATACAAGCGAAAAAAGTCTTCCTCGTTTTATACTGCTCGACCTGTATCTGCCCAGTGCCGATGCAGGTTTACACATTTTACAGACAATAAAAGCCCATCCGCTTTACCAGCCTATCCCTGTTGTTGTCTTTAGTCACTCGGCAGATCCTAATGATATCGCCCAGGTTTTTGTGTATTCGCCTGATGCTTACGTCATTAAACCAACTCAACAAAATGAATGGCTGACGATATTTTCGGAGTTTGAACCGTATTGGACTAAATCCGAGCTGGGTAGGCTACCCACTTCCCATGATTAAAAAAAGAGCTATGATAACGCTTCATATTCAATCCATTGACCAGCAAGGGCAGCAGCGGAATTTTCATTGTAAAGTGAATCGGCTGGAAGAAGCCCTGAACGCGCTGAGTGCTATTGCCTTGAGCGATAATCACCTTCTGGAGGCCTATATAGTTGAGAATGGGCACTGTACTTACCTACCTCTTCAGGCTTTTGATGGAGAAGACCTGGGAAAGGCTGTTCTGGAGTTACAAGCTCAGTGGGAGAAAATATTAGCTCCTGGTACGCCCCCGGCAAAATCTCCCTCAAATCTGACACCCCATGAACGAATACTGATCTGGGTGGAGCAATACGAAACCGTGCTGATGGGGTATGATCGTGATATTGCCAGGTTGGAAACGCTCATGGTTCAGGCCCACGAACAGTTGAAAGAAGGTTCATCCAAGGATAGCCTGCTTCGCCATTATCACACACTCGCCACTCAGCAACACCGATTGAGGGCTAATGCTCAGGCCCGGCAGCATAAATATATAAAAAAGCTGGCAAGCTTAAAGCTCAACTGTTTAGAATGAATTTTCTCGCCCTGTCGCCAATTGTGCAGCTCTTTGGATTTGAAAGTTCAACATTATAGCCTGGGAGCAACACCTGCAATAAAGGGTGCTCCCAGGCCATAGGATTAATACGTCGGATTTGCGTCTACCAGGTAGGTTTTGAACCAGCTGAGTGTGCCTGAGGTGATTTCCTTGAAATAGGGGGATAAATCATGACCTCCAGCTGTCGACTGAAACACCACCGGAACCCGATTGGCCTGACAGACCTTGTAGAGCTGCTGAGCATATTCATACTTTATTCCCGGATCGTTCACTCCATGAATCATCCGTAAAGGCTTCGCACCCGGACCGATCAGAGTTGGATCAGTCAGCCCAGCCATCTCCACGATGGTCGAGATAGCCGTGCTTTGTGTTGGGGCGGCACTGTTCGTCTTCCGCTGGTTTTTCTGATCAAAATTGACCGACATGGCTGTTACACCTCCGGCCGAGTAGCCCATAACCGCAATCCTTCCTTTATCGATCCGTAGGTTTGCTGCATTGGCACGCAACCAGCGGATGGCTCCAAAGGCGTCTTCTTTGGCATTATCCACCGTAGCCACAAAAATAGGATCGGTTAGGCTCTCTCTCATTTTTTTGGTCGACAGGCGGTAGTTAATCGAGACGGCTACATAGCCATACTGGGCGTATAGATTAGCATAGTTGGCCATTTGGGATTTGTCTCCGCTGGTAAAGCCTCCCCCATGAATCAGCACAATAACGGGTCTGGCCTGAAAAGCATCGTTGGCGGGCTGATAGATATCCAAATGCTGGGTTTGATACTGACCCTGATCATTTAGCGATTTGCCATAGGCCACATTTAAGGTTTTCTGAACCGAAGAAGTGACAAGGCTAACGTAGCGTTGGGCAGCCACCCGGGCCTGAGCGGTAGGTAAGCTTGTTGCTTGTGGAGTTGGGGTTGATTCGGGAGAGCTACACTGAGCGAAGAGGCCCATCAGGCCGGCAAGCATAAGAGGTTTGTTCATTGTTTAACTTTATTATAGAGGATAAAACGTGGTAAAGCGCGGTATTAAACATTCGAGCAGTACCTGTTCGCAACGAAAAAAAACACTACTGCTAGTGTAATTTGGGTGTTGCTGAAAAGGGTTACTACGTCGGGAAGACGTAGCAAGCAGCTCATGATAAGCGTGTGGAGTGCCTGAAGCTGAGGCTTTTATAGACGGGCGCGTATTTACCAGGATGAATTGGTAAAGTCAGCTAGATTCGCAGAGGTGTGGATTGTACCCGTTAGTAATTGCAAAATTAGTTAACAGATAAGTATTATTATAAATTTATATTTAACTATTTAAAGAAGAAGTAATATAAATCTAATTTTTTCTCCTAAAAAGCATAATCATTTTAAAATTTGATCGGCCATAGGGTACGCGAGATATTGTAAATAGTATAGACGCAACACATCGATTTGTTGTTGCTTTCCGGTTAACGTACTATACTTTTTAAACAGCCTTTTGTAGATTTATCAGGCCGATTCAACAGGCAAATCACTCCAGTCAAAGTAGTAATAAACAGTCAGTAAATACCAGTTTCTTTTGAGGATAGCGATCAACCAGGAAAGTAATTACAGGCTTCCATGAACATAGTTGTAATCATAAAAATCGTCTGAAACACACCCTACTTACGACTCATCAAGTTGTACTACGGGTAGTGCAATCGCCTTAGACAACGAAATTTCGGTCTGCCGTTGCGATCGTCCGCGTCTACAGTACGTTCAATAGAACTACATATGTATGGAATAAAAATAGTAACAGTTATAGGGGGCAATAGGTTGAAATTTTTCTTGATTATCCTTACTCTACTCGTATATCTATGTCCTGGCTTAGGAAATGCTCAAATGAGCAAGAGTCTTTATTGGCGGCTGCCTGATACGCTCCGGCCGGCAGATCGGTATCATTTGACAATCTCTGAGGTACAAAAAATTAATAAGCACCTATTCGAAGTTGAGGGCCTCAGCGAGGAAAACATTGACGAAACGGACAGGCTGTGTCATCTTTTTGCTCCACGCTATAAAGAAATTGCGGATGACCGCAACAGGCAGGACTTTCTGTACTTTGTCTGCAATTACCTTTACAATAGCTACGCAACGCACACAAGCAATAAAACTACGTTGCGAGGACAAAACCCTGTGTACGAATCACCACACACACAAAGTGGTATCCGGTATTGCAATCTATACCTGAAAGAATATTCGGCCCGGCCCCTGCGCCATCCTATCTGGATGGGAAATGTGTTGATGTTTAAATCACATTTTCAAATGGAAGACAACCGCTACGTAGAGGCTTATTATACGCTACAGGAGCTTCGAGACATCACGAATAGCCAGGATATGCTACCTACAAGAGTGCTCGCCTACAATGCTCTTTCGTTTATGTTTGAAAGTCTTTCGCTTGCCGATCAGGCTTTGATCTATTCCGATAGCTCTCTCGCTACGTTGAGCCGTGCATCGACAAACCTTGCATGGGTAAAAGCACAAACTGCAAATACGGTGCAGTCCAGACAAAATCTTTTCCTGGAAAAGTATCGGGCTACCGGGCAAAGACAGTTCATCGATAGTATTTATAAAATACATGACAGGCTAAAATCAACTATACATAAGGATACCCGTCTGTTTGTTTCAACATCTTATGTCAACATTGCCCAGTACACGTATTTGCAAAAGCAATATGAAAGCACCCTTGCCCATCTTGACAGTGCAGTATCTTTTTACAAGGATATCGCCAATACGGCAATAGGCGAACAGTTTATTGTAATGCGTGGACTAAGCCTTCTGCGGCTTGGCAGGGAAGCGGAGGCTATGGCTGTTTTGCGTACGTTGCATTTCAATGTCAGCACAGGCTTTGCGTTACTTGCCGCACTGGAAAAACTTTACCTGTACGAGCTAAGGAAAGGCAATAATGAACAGGCACTTCATTACCAGAATCTGATCATGAAGTTTAAGGACAGAAGGCACAAACTGGAAATGCAGGGAAAGTCCTTAGAAATGGAACAGTTATATAAGGCGAAGGCCAGAGATAACCAAATCGCCCTTTTGAAACAGCAACAAATACGAAATGGCTTTCTGGCGCTCTTTGCAATTTTTGGGATTCTTCTGGCTCTGCTGATCATGTTCGCTCGCTACCGCTCTGGCAAACGGAAAATCAAAGAACTGGTTCAGAAAGTGGATGAGGTTATGCAAATGCAATTGGCACAGGTTGAGATTGCGCGCGAGACAGAGCGAAAAGTAATCGGTCAACAACTGCACGACGATCTGTCGTCATCAATGGCTGCAACGCTACTGTATTTAAGGATGAGGTCCGCAGATATGACGGACTCAAAGGAAAAAGAACAAGCCTTTGCAATCGCTAACTTGCTGGAAGAAAGCTATATCAAGACAAGGGGAAAATCGCACGAACTTTATCTTGAAAATGATTCGTCTGATTTTTGGCTTCGGCTTTCGCAACAGATAGAGTTGTTATTTTCAGGAACCAGCATCAGTTTCGATTTTAATGGTGACATCAACGGAGCCATTTTAACACCTGCCATGAGATCTACCCTGGTTATGATTCTTCGGGAAGCTATCATGAACATCATCAGGCATTCGCGGGCGAGTAAGGCGCAAATATTGCTCTATTACGAGCAGAATTTTCTTGTACTCGAAGTAAGCGATAACGGAAGGGGATTTTCAGTGGATGGAATACAAAAGAACGCAGGATATAAATCGCTCAATGAGCGCGTTACTAAGCTTCGTGGAAGCATCATATTTTCCTCCGCGTATCAGAGCGGGACAAAGATCGTCGTGAAAATTCCTGTGTAGCATACGGTTCGCCAAACGATGGCTCCGGCAAAACCTGTACAAACACGATCTGCCTGCTTGGTAAAATGCTAACCTAGAAATAGTACTATTGCTGACGTGGAAGAACCCCTGTAAATGAACATCTCATTTGCGTACAAGCTTCTCTCATGGCGACGGTCAGAGGCCGTAGTTGATGCCCTATTGTTTGTGAAGTTGTCGTTGGCTTATTTCGATAAAAGGGAAGTTTTCAGGAGCGATGTTCAGGTATAGCAGGCAGTAATAATCCGTTTATATTGATCAAAAATGTCTGCCATCTTTTTGCCATTACTACTTCTGCAAAAACAAAAAATGCCCAAACCAAGCTGATTTGAGCGTTTTTTAGAGTGACCACGGGGAGACTCGAACTCCCATGCCGTGAAGCACCACCCCCTCAAGATGGCGTGTCTACCAGTTTCACCACGTGGCCAATTCTGTAATTGAGGTGCAAATATAGCCGGTCGGTTGCCGTTTGTCAAATTGCCTCAGAAATCTTTTACTTTTTTAGCAGCAGAAGCCCCAAAAATGAAGAAATTTTTGTACTTTTATCTTTCTAAATTAACAGTAAAAGACCAGAAATAATGGCATTCGAAGTAGTCGGAAAACTCATTAAAGTACTTCCCGAAGTAACAGGTCAGGGGAAGAACGGACCTTGGAATAAGCAGGATTTTGTTCTCGAAACTCTTGATAGTCAATATCCTAAAAAGGTGTGTATGTCAATCTGGGGTGAAAAAGCGAACGACCTGAAGCAGTTTGCCGATGGGGATATGCTGAAAGCTACCTTTAGTGCCGAGTCGCGCGAGTACAATGATCGCTGGTATACAGAGCTACGTGCTTTTCGTTTAGAACTGGCCGAGGGCGAAGGCGGATCAGGCTATGCCACACCATCCCGTCCTGCGGCCGCATCGCAGCCACAGTCGCGTCCGGCCCAGCAAAGCCAGCCATCTACTATGTCCTTTAATGCCGCCTTTGAAGAAGAGAGCAACGATCTGCCGTTTTAATATGTTTGAAAAAAGAAGGGAAGCAAGGATTGTACAATCCTTGCTTCCCTTCTTTTTTGCCTGTTAGCTTTTTGAACGATACGTTCTACAACGAGGAAGTTATGATTAGATTATAGGTCGTACTAGCTACTTATTTCCTTGCCATCATCTCGCCATATCGTTAGCCTGCTTTTCTGTCTTGTACCTTTGTATTCACAGGCACAAGCGACCCTGTCAGACACGCTCCGTCGGGCTGATTCATTATTTGCTGCGGGGAATAAAAGCCAGGCTGCTCAATTGTATGAAATGAC
>NZ_JBMDWV010000055.1:0-4939 GCF_048594605.1 Spirosoma sp. | reverse complement strand
GCGAATCAATACGATCAGTTAACCGACGTTTTATTTCGTCTTTAGTCAGTAACGTATCGGTACGTTCGATAACAATGTCAAATCGTGTGTCCGAGTAATTTACCAGCGAGACTTTTCGAGTGAACGTAGCGGATGTTTCAGTGGTGTTGGAGATTGTAAACGGCTCTGAGTCAATAGCGGCAGGCGTCTGCCAGTGTTCAGCGTCGAAGGGATCACCTTTCTTGAAATACAGCGCAAACTGGCCTCCTTCCGGTCCTAACCAAAACCGATCTTCTCCGCCAAAGGCGTTCATATGCGGAAGTATTTTCCCGGAACGTATCAAATCATAATTAATCCAGCCATAACTAGCCGATCCATCGGCAGTAGAAGTCATCACCCGTCCCTGATAAGCCGGACAAATCAGTGCATGGGCATCGTCAAGCCTAAGCTCAACCAGATTCTGATGGTACTGCTGTAAAAACTGTCGATCTTTTTCGTAAGGATTCATTGTCGATCCGGTAGTAGTTGAATCTATGGATTGTTCCGTTTCCGTTTCTGATTTTCGGTTTGAGCAGGCCATGATTAGCTCTAAAAAGGCTAATACGATAAGTTTATTCATTGAAATAAATGTAGCGGTTCGGAAAATGGCGAACGTAAATACGCTATCTTGTTCGATAAACGTATCTCTATAAATCATTGTGGCCTTCCAATCTACTTTTATAGACGATCTACAAATCCGAGCTGTAATCTGGGATGACGCCCCCGTTATTTATGCCTTTTTATGCGCATTAGAAGAACTTACGTTGGATCAAACTGCATTTCTGCATGCATTCCGGCATAACCTTACTAATCCAGATGTGTATTATTACGTTGCCGAACGATCCAGTGAAATTGTTGGATTTGTGAGCTGTCATGTCCAGTATTTGCTACATCACTGTGGCAAAGTAGGCGAAATTCAAGAACTCTTTGTGCGCCCGGATATACGCAGACAACGTATTGGCCAGCAGTTAGTTAGCGCTATTTATAGCTTAGCCATTCAGGAAAATTTCGTTAATCTGGAAGTGACCACTAATCAGAAACGTATTGATACGATTCGATTTTATGAGCGAGAAGGCTTCAAACGGTCGCACATAAAATTGGTTAAACTCGTTCAATCCAGTTAAATCAGTAACCTACTTATTCCGATGCGTTTAGTTTATATCAGTTTACTACTTGTTGCTTTGCCTTTACTCACAACGAATGGCCAATCCTCTTCTAAAACAACAGACGTAGCACTCGAGCGTAAACTTCAGGCTGCATTAGCTGGATTCCGGGGTGACGTTGGTGTTTATGTATACAATCTTCGCACAGGTAAATCAGTTGCTATTAACGCTGATACGTTGTTTCCAACAGCCAGCACAATTAAAGTACCCATCCAATGTGGCATTTTTAATAAAATCCACCAGGGGAAACTCGCTTATAATCAGGAGCTTATTTATAAAGACTCCTTGCATTACGATGATGGTATCGTTGGCTCTTTACGAGATGGCGCTAAAATTCCACTGAGCCAGGTAATTATGTTAATGGAAACGGTTAGTGATAACACAGGAAGCCTGTGGTGCCAGGCGCTTGCTGGGGGCGGGTCGGCAATCAATGAATGGCTCGAAACAAATGGATTCCATCAAACCCGCGTCAACTCCCGAACACCAGGTCGGGAAGCCTTTCGTACTCGATACGGTTGGGGCCAGACGACTCCCCGCGAAATGGCGGAACTAATGATATACATTCGCCGAGGCCATGCCATTAGTGCCGAAGCCAGTGATGAGATGTATAGAAATCTTGGCCGGCAATTCTGGGATGAAAACGGTCTGTCACAAATTCCATCGGATGTAAAAACAGCCTGCAAAACGGGCGCAGTCAATCAGGCACGCTCCGAGGTGATATTTGTCCACGCTCCATATGGAGAATACGCCTATTGCATGATGACAAAAAATCAGAAAGACGAAAGCTGGGGACCTGCGAACGAAGGATCGACGTTACTCCGAACAGTTTCAGCAATAGTATGGCGTCATTTTGAGCCAAAATCCAAGTACGAACCGACAACGAGATATGAAAAATAACTGCATAAAAAAACCGTACCTTCGTAGAAAGTACGGTTTTTTTATGATCGTTCTAAACCTTAATTCAGAAATTGCAATCGTAAGTCATTCAACTGACTACGTATTGATCCATCAATTTGCTGATCACCAACACGCAGTATATAACCTCCTATTAACTTAGAGTCTATTTTCTCTTCCAGTTCAACCGTTTTAGCACCGGCTGTTTTCGCCACCATTTCTGTAAATTTCTTACGTAGGGCATCAGTCAGTGGAACCGTGGTAATGATTGTAGCCCGTTCAATACCTTTCAATCGGTCATACTGATTGATAAACTCATCAGCGATGGCATCCATAATTGGCTCCCGATTCTTTTTGGCAATAATTTGAAAGAACGCCATTGTAACCGGATCAACGCGGTTAGCGAAAACAGCTTTTATGATTGCGTTTTTTTTCTCAGCACGTACTATAGGGTTCTTCAGCATAAGTAACAATGGGCGGCTTTGCTCCACTGTTCTTTTGAAGAACAACATGTCTTTGTGCATGGTCTCAGTCAGACCCTTTTCCTGCGCCAAATCCAACAACGACTTAGCATAGCGGGCGGCAACGGTAGCAACTGCCATAGTCGATTAGTTTAAGCGTGATTGAGCAACAAGATCAGTTACTAATTTTTCCTGAGCACCTTTATCGCTGAGTTCTTTGCGAAGAACTTTCTCAGCAATATCAAGCGATAACGTAACAACTTCTTTTTTCATTTGTGTTATCAGTGCCTGGCGCTCATTTTGCATTGACTCACGAGCCTGCTCCAGAATTCTCTTTCCTTCGGCTTCTGCCTTTTCACGCGAATCAGCAACCATTTTATCAGCAGTTTCTTTGGCACCCCGTAAAATAGCTTCCCGTTCCGAACGAGCCTGAGCAAGCAGTTTTTCGTTATCTGCTTTTAGAGCTGTCATCTCGAGCCTGGTTTTTTCGGCTAGATCAAGTGCACTCTGAATGTTGTTTTCGCGTTCGTTCAGACTATCTGTAATAGGTTTCCAGGCAAACGTACGAAGAATAAAAAACAGGCCGAGAAATACGACTACCTGCCAAAAAAGAAGACCAAGATCGGGGGTAAGCAAATCCATTTTTGATATACGATTTTTGATTTCGGATTTTCAAAGAAGCTTAAACAGGATGACATCCAACACTTAATCGGATATCATTAATTATAAATGTAAATCAGAATCAATCTTTTGTTTGAGATCATTCACCCACCGGCAACCCCAAATGGGTGAATGATTCTCAGAATTGGGTGAGTAGTTGAGCCAGCACCTAATGCAACCAGCCTACTCAAATTTCCGATGTTACCAGAGCTAAGCCAAATTAGGCAGCAGTAGCCACTAGCAGACAAATAACGGCTGCGAACAGAGCTACGGCCTCGATCAGAGCCGCGATGATCAGCATGGCAGTTTGGATACGACCAGCCGCTTCTGGCTGACGGGCAATACCTTCCATTGCACTACCACCAATCCGACCGATACCCAGACCAGCGCCAATAGCAGCCAGACCAGCACCGATAGCAGCACCCATAACCGAAACACTACCGCCTGTGGTAGCCTGTAACAGCAAAGCAAACAACGTTGCGAACATAAAACTCAAACAGATTTATTAGTGAAACAAAAGATTGCAAGTTAAACGAGTAGTCGTCAGTCAAGAGCCTAAAACCTGTTGCTCCTAACCAACAACGTTAATCAGTGTGCTTCCGCACCCTCATAACCGATGCCATGGTCAGCTTCGTGGTGCTCTTCAACTGCACTGCCGATGTACATAGCTGTCAGCAGTGTGAAGATGAACGCCTGTAGGAAAGCTACCAGCAACTCGATCATATTCAAGAACAATGTAAAAAACAGAACTACCGGACTAATAGCCAGACTTGTACCAGCACCACCCATGTTGTTGGCCATGAAAATTAAACCCAGTAGGCTAAGAATAATGATGTGACCTGCCGTGATGTTCGCGAAAAGCCGGATCATCAGCGACAGAGGTTTCATAAACACACCAACAATTTCGACCGGAATCATAATGGGCAGTAAAGCAACCGGAACACCTGTTGGTTTGAGGATGTGCAACCAGTAATGTTTGTTCCCACTGAACGTAACAATCAGGAACGTAAGTACAGATAGTACCAGCGTAACTGCAATATTACCCGTTAGGTTGGCCGCTCCCGGCAGCAAACCAAGCAGATTATTGACGAGAATAAAAAAGAATAAGGTCAGCAGATAAGGTAGATACTTCATGTATTTAGGACCAATGCTTGGCTTGGCAATTTCATCCCGTACGAACAGTATGATTGGTTCCAAAAACGATTGAATACCTGATGGTGCTTTACCTTTATTTTTAGCGTATCCGCGGCTGACAGCTGAGAACACCAGGAGCATTATAAGGGCACTTAAGAGCAAAGAAGCTACGTTTTTGGTAATCGAGAAGTTATAAAATTTAGCTTCATGATCTACTTCACCGGCAGCATTTACGCGGTGGATCTTACCATGCTCGTTCTTATATCCGTTATATACCTCTCCGTGTGCTAACCGGGATGACGAAAAAACTTCCAGACCTCTGTCCGATGAATAAAGGATTACCGGTAATGGCAACGTAACGCCATGGGCAAACTCCCAGCCATGATCATCTTTAATGTGGTGCATGATCATTTCACCCACATTAAATTTTTCTTTTTCGGCGTGCGCATCGCCTTCGTGCTGAGTATGTGATTCCCCTCCGTGGTTGTGCTCTTGAGCCTGAACACCTACTAACGAACTCAAAATGAGAGCCGTAGCAACTAAAAATCTATTGATAGCTGAGCGTAGCATGTATTGTGACAGATCGTTTTTACGAATCGCGTCGCAAGT
>NZ_JBMDWV010000054.1:0-8352 GCF_048594605.1 Spirosoma sp. | reverse complement strand
ATATTTAGTTGTAGCGGGTTTGTACCCGCATTACTTTAGCTTCTCCATAAAAACGGAAATAGTAGCCACGATAATGTCAACACGATGGCATCAACAGCGAGAATAATGATAATTTCGTTCCAGCTGACGCTACGGTCAAGGCCGTCCAAAGCGTTTTTTGAGATTTTTAGTAACATCAGTAGCAAAGGCAGAATCGTCGGGAAACTTAATACAGCCATTAACGTGGCCGGATTTTCGGCTTTGCTGGCTATTCCCGACACAAGCGTCAGCGAAGCCGCAAAGCCAATCGCCCCTAACAACAACGTCAATACGTATAAAGGCACATCATTGACTGGATTACCCAAAACGAAAGCGTAAACGCTAAAACCTAACAGTGCCAACACCACCATAAGTGTGGTATTGTATAGTATTTTCGAAAGAATAATCTGCTGTGGACTGGCTAGTGTGTAATAATACAATTGTCGACCAGCGCGTTCCTGTACAAAACTTTTGGCAATGGCATTGATGGCCGTAAACAGAAGAATAATCCAGAACAACGTATTCCAGACAATCGGTGTGAGTTGACCACGTCGAGCATTAAAACTTAGGTAACACACAAACACTGCCCCAACAATGTACAGCAGCATCCCATTGAGTGCGTAACGTTGCCGCCACTCCAACAGAAATTCTTTCCGCATCAAGGCACCCAACTGCTGTACTGACTTTGCCATCTTATTTATCCAATTCTGCAAATTTACGTCAGAACCCGGAAAGCAGGAAGGTTAATTCGAGAAAAGAACGTAACGACTTAGCAACTGTATTTCGCACTAATTTTGGGGTGTATGCAGTATATCGAAATTATTACCCTCTGCGGTTTTTCCTTTCTGGCTGGCTTTATTGACGCAATTATTGGTGGTGGCGGCCTAATTCAAACACCTGCCATCCTGTTTACGCTGCCGCAATACCCTATACCAACGCTATTGGGTACAACCAAAATTCCGTCACTGTGCGGCAGTTTGATGGGGGCATTCCAATACAGCCGGCACATAGCCATTCTTGGGAGACGTATTGCCCCGATGATGCTCATTGCCTTTGTTGCTTCGTGGCTCGGCTCCTGGACACTCACTCATGTCCCAAACAGCTTTATGAAACCGCTTGCACTGGCTATTTTGGTGACTGTATTTGTCTACACATTCATGAAAAAAGACTTTGGGCAGGTAACTGAACAGCCGATTAGTGAGCGTCAGCAAAAAACTCGTATGTGGCTAATGGGGGCGGTGATTGGCTTTTATGACGGATTTTTTGGACCCGGAACGGGTAGCTTTCTGGTGTTAGGCTTCATTGCACTTATTGGCTTCGATTTTCTGAAAGCCAGTGCTCACGCCAAACTGGTGAATGCGGCTACGAATCTGGCAAGCGTGTTATTTTTCACCAGTAAGGGTTACATAGTATACACCTTTGCTCTGCCTATGGCAATTGCCAATCTGTCCGGTGCTTTTGTCGGAGCCCGGCTGGCTATTTTAAAAGGAAACCAGTTCATCCGGGTCTTCTTTTTGCTGGTCATTAGCTGCACAATTCTGCGTTTTGCCCTGGATTTGATGCGATAATTTGTAATGCCGAACTTTCGGTTGTAATCTTGCATTAATTAAAATGAATCTAAATAAGATTCAGCCAATCCCATACCCGATTGTCGATCATTAGTCAGCCCATGAGTAAACGTAGCGTAGCCGACCTTAAAATTGGTGAACAAGCCACTATTCAATCATTCAGTGACCAATTGATGTCTCTGAAATTGCTTGAAATGGGCTGTCTGCCGGGGGCGCTGGTTCGGTTGACTGCCAAGGCTCCCCTTGGTGATCCGATTTGTCTGAACGTAGCCGGATATTGTCTGGCTATGCGTAGATCCGAGGCCGCTACGATACTTATTGATAATTAATTGTGAATGCCTGACGAATAACAGATGACGAATAATAGGTATCCGTTCGTTATCTATTATGCCTCAGGCATTATCTATTTTTTGTGTTGAAACCATCTGCAACTATTGCGCTTGTTGGCAATCCGAATGCCGGTAAATCGTCGTTATTTAACGAGTTGACGGGCCTGCGTCAGAAAACTGGTAATTTCCCGGGCGTTACGGTCGATAAGAAATCCGGGACCTGGTCGATTGACAGCCAAACAACCGCTACAGTTGTTGACCTTCCCGGTATATACTCAATATATCCGAAGTCGTTAGACGAACAGATTGTTACGGATATTCTGGCTAACCCCGCCCACCCTGACTATCCGGACGTAGCGGTGGTTGTTGTTGATGCCTCTAACCTGCACCGGAATCTGTTACTCTTCACGCAGATCGCTGATTTGGGCGTGCCGGTTGTATTGGCGCTGAACATGCTGGACGTAGCACAGCAGGAAGGGAAAGACGTTAATGCAGTTCAGCTGTCCATGCTGCTGGATGTCCCAGTTGTGCGTATTAATGCACGTACCGGCGAGGGACTTGATCACCTTAAAAAAGCGGTGATTGATAAAATCCACAAACCGGCTGCATCAGGCAAGTTATTTTTTGATCCGGCTCAGGAAGCGGCCGGGCTGATTGCCGATACCAAAAGCCAGTATCAACTCGACAACAACTACCTGGCTTTACAGTACGTTATTCAGCACGATGGATTCACGTTCCTCGATCAGCCGCAACGGGTAGGATTGGATACGCTTATCGACAAGCATCAATTCAGCGAGCCAACGTTTCAGGCGGGCGAAACCATTTCGCGTTATAAACACATTGGAACAATTGTCGACGCTGTTGTCAAGAGCCGACGGGCAACTGACCAGCCAACCTGGAGCCAGAAACTCGACCGGGTCTTACTGCACCCAATGTGGGGGTACGCTATCTTTCTGTTTATCCTTCTTCTAATTTTTCAGGCTATTTTCGCCTGGGCGCAACCGTTCATGGACGGTATTGATGCCGGTGTGGCCTGGCTCAATGGGCAACTGAAAGAAAGCCTGCCTGCCGGACCACTTACGAATTTGCTGACTGATGGAGTGCTGGCGGGTATTGGCGGGATTCTGGTATTCATTCCGCAGATCGCTTTTTTATTTCTGCTCGTTTCACTGCTCGAAGAATCAGGTTATATGTCACGGGTGATGGTAATCATGGACCGGATCATGCGCAAGTTTGGCCTGAACGGACGTAGCGTAGTACCCCTGATTTCGGGAGTAGCCTGCGCCGTCCCTGCAATTATGGCGACACGTAGCATAGGCACCCGTCGTGACCGGCTCATTACGATACTGGTTACGCCCCTGATGAGTTGCTCGGCCCGATTACCGATTTACACAATTCTAATTGCCTTAGTCGTACCGAGTCAGCGGGTTCTGGGTATTTTCAACTTGCAGGGCTTGGCGCTGATGGTTTTGTATCTGCTGGGGCTTATTAGTGCGCTATTGGCGGCATTCGTACTTAAGCTTTTCCTACGGACTAAGGAGCGTAGTTTTTTCATAATGGAATTGCCGACGTTTAAGCTCCCACGCTGGAACCACGTAGGGCTAACTGTTTGGGAAAGTGTTCGGGCGTTTGTCTGGGAGGCTGGGCGCGTTATTCTGGCAATTTCCATTGTGCTGTGGGTATTGGCCAGCTACGGCCCCGGCGATGCAATGGATCAGGCAGAAACACGTGTTCGTCAGCAAAACACTACGTTGTCGGATCAGGATTTACAGAATCGAATTGCCTCTGAACGACTCGAATCGTCTTACGCTGGTCAGTTTGGGCATTTTATTGAGCCGGTGATTCGACCACTTGGCTACGACTGGAAAATCGGGATTGCTTTGCTAAGTTCCTTTGCCGCTCGCGAAGTTTTCGTTGGAACAATGTCCACGATTTATAGCATTGGTGATGGAGCTGACGATGAAGGCGTAACTATTCGCGAACGGCTTCGCCAGGAACGTAACCCGCAAACGGGAGGGGCGATGTATACGCCTGCTCTTGCGTGGTCGTTGTTGATTTTTTACGTCTTCGCGATGATGTGTATGAGCACCTTGGCAGCTACCCAGCGAGAAACCAAAAGTTGGAAATGGCCCGCTGTTCAGTTAGTATATATGATGGGATTGGCTTATGTAGCCGCTTTTGCTACGTATCAATTTCTAAAATAAAACTGTAGAATGATCTGTCGACAGATCATTCTACAGTTTTAGTATTACCAAAATAATCCTTTCGAGATAAGAGGGTAGATATGGTAAATAATATATAAAAATAGGGCTGCTGTCAGACTCCCTAACGCTGTCGTATAATCAAATGATTCTCCCGTCTTCCGAGACTGGCGATCATTCCGCCAGTCTCGCTGCACTGTCTGTTTCATGGTGTGGAACTACTGTATTGTATATGGTGTGGAAGGAATTACGATGCAAAATTGGCACTTGTTCCTTGATCAGAATAGCGCAAAAACCCGTCAATTTTACAATACGTAGAAATACCTGCTTTACCAGTACAAAAGGCTGATGTTATGTAAAGCCTTATGACCACATTTTTCTGGGAAGTAACAGAATAAGTTCGATCATATTCTAACGGGATTAATCATTAGAACCACCAAATAGCTATAGTGAATAAGGCTCTATCTAATTCCAGCGTAGCGCATCAATCACATCCGAAGCAATCATGCCGATTTGGCCTCGTTGTTCAGCGACTTTATCGCCCGCAAGCCCATGCGCGAACACGCCCAGAACAGCCGCTTCGACGGGGTCATAACCTTGCGCCAGTAAGGCCGTTAGTACGCCAGTCAGTACGTCGCCCGTACCGCCCGTGCTCAAGCCCGGATTACCGGTTGAGTTGAAATGGACGTCGCCACTGGGTGTAGCAACTGCGGAATACGCACCTTTCAGGACGACCACTACGTTGTATTTTTTGCTGAACTCACGTAGAATGTCGAGCTTCTGGTAATCATCATCCCATTTTTTGGTAAGTCGTTCAAATTCTTTGGGATGAGGAGTTAGAATACTGTTTTTGGGGAGCTGATTCAATAACTCCCGGTTTTCGGAGAGCAGATTCAGTGCGTCGGCGTCAATGACAATGGGTTTTTTTAGCTTCGGCAATAAAGCCTTCAGCATCGACAACGTCTCAGGTGCTTTGCCGATACCGGGGCCAATGCCGACGGTGCTATAGTCGGATGGGGATGGCCCTTCAATTTCACTTGAACCCGTCAGTACGTTCTGATGGCCATCAGGAAGACACATCGCTTCAGGTACCGCCATTTGCAGAATTGAGTAGCCACAGCGGGGTACTTGTACCGTTAATAATCCGACTCCGGAACGCAGGCAGGCTCGTGCTGCCAGGACAGCAGCGCCCATTTTACCGTGACTGCCTACCAAAAGCAGCGCATGTCCAAACGTGCCTTTGTTGGAGTAACGCTCCCGTTTGTGAAGCAGCAGGCGAGCCTCCTGTGGCTGTGTATAATAATAGGGAGTTGGTGCCAGGTCGATAGAACGTTTGTAGAGTCGAATATCGACGGTATGCCATTCACCAACGTAGCGTCCATTTTTAGGGAGCATGAACGCCAGTTTTGGTAATTGAAACGTAACCGTATAATCGGGCTCGATAATAACATCAGTCGGGCTATTGGCCTGATCGGTATATAAGCCACTGGCAATGTCAACAGAGACAACCGTAGCCTGAGTACGATTAATAGCTAAAATAACTTCCTTGACTATACCTTCGGTTGGGCGCGACAATCCTGTTCCCAGAATGGCGTCGATAATAACTTCGTTATGCCGTATGGTCGGTATGTCCCGCGAAAATTCGATATACCGGATATTTTCAGTGACGAGTTTAAGTCGCCTATGGTTATGCATACAATCGTCCGATTCGCGGGGGGCGTAACGCACTACGTTAACCTCAACCGGATAATCGCGTTCCAGAAGCAACCGGGCAATGGCCATGCCGTCGCCCCCGTTATTACCTAAGCCACAAAAAATCTTCGTTGTAGTTGTATCAGGAAATCGATCTATAAACCAGTCGACAAAAGCGAGAGCAGCTCGCTCCATCAGATTGATGGGCGCAATGGGCTCATGACGTATAGTGGCGTCATCGAGGGCGCGTATTTGATCGACATTCAGAATTTTCATGGTTCAGGCTTGAGAAACGCAATGTAATTTTGCAAAAGTATTTTCTACTAGTGAGAAAATTATTTATTCTATAAGCTTTTAATAATCAACTAGTTGTAATCAAATTAATAAAACGTAACCAACTTTAGTACAACAAGTCGGCATCTGTCCTAATTTTAACCTCAACGTTATCGGGCTTTATAATGTAAACCGTGGGCACTTCGTCGGTCAAAACTGTATTCATGCTCACTAACGGTTTACCCTGCCCGCCAATCAGAAATTCTGTAGATATATCAGGATAGGCTTTCTTGAGAAGTCGTAGTGATTCAAGTGTCAGGTTTTGCCGACCTGCCAAAAATTGATACAGCTTATCATCTGATACGCCAGATTTTAGGGCCATTACTCGCGTATTGACTTCCAGCTGCTTTTGAATGGCGCGAAACCGCTCGGCCATATCCTTATCTACCATCAGACTATTGTTGATCGTTGCTTCCATAAAAGTATTGGTTCGATGGTATAAAATTACAAATACTTATTTATATACAAAATAAATCTGTAAATAAGTTGGATTATTGGTAAATATATCAGAATTTTGTAGGGTAATCAAAAAGTTCAAACTATGAAAATTCAGACAATCACCTACCACAAGGTTTTTAACCTGGGCAATTATCAAAATGAGAAAATCGGCATTGAAATCGCTTTAGAAGCGGGCGACGATCCGGTTAAATGCCACATGGAAGCGGTTAAGTACGTCGAACATGCCCATAAGTTTCAGACGGAATATCCCAAATACGAACGGGCCAAACAGATGGCCGCTGATCCGATGAACCACCGGGGCTACGAAGTGGAGCAGGCCAAGCAGATGGTAGCGGTTTTCGAAGAAACGTATAAGCAGTTTCTCAATGCCTACGGTGAACCGATGATTGCTATTCCGGAAACAACGGATAATTCAGAATACGACGAACGCTACTAACTTTTCTTACCTAAGTTGCTGACCGTATCCGCTGCTCCAACCGGCGAAATGGTTGAATAAAACAACGCCCGATCAAACGCCGGGGTTGTCTTATTCAACTACTGAGCCGTTGTGACTCAAGCCTTTTGACCTGACATTGAGAGCAGAGTCACTTACTTCTCAAATACTTATCATTTATCCTGATCAAAGTTCAATCATGGAAAAGTCAATCGAACAAGTTGCTGTAAAACACAAACCCCCAACTAGTTGCTGGGGGTTGTGAGAATCACGCTTTATCCAACTATTGGGCGAAAAACCCAGCCCGCTATTTACATAAAGTTGATGAAAATGACTGAACCGTCTAGTAGATTTCAAGCCAAGGCTATGAGTTACAATACTATAAAGACAAGTACCTAAACACAAAACCCCGACAATGGCCGGGGGATGTATAAACTATGTTTTATCATATAATAAACAAATTTACCTTTAGTAACCGCCCTTGCCCATACCGTTTAATATATGAGAACTGACTTACAACCCATACCCATACCCGCTCAACCGGCCTCGCTCGGTGAAGAGCTGCTTCGTGAGTCATTGACTGACTACGTAGCGAGTCTCAAACGATTACCGGCTATTTGTGGCACGTCGGATCAGCAGGAAGAATTAGTACGTATTATCGCGGAAGGCAATAAGCTAATCAAGCTGGTTAGTGAAGAGCGCTTAAAAATTACCCGCGAAATCGATAAGCAGAAACAGGTTTGGATGAATCTGGAAAAGAAGCTGATCGAGCCGATTGAGAAAGCGATGGCGCCGTATAAAAACGCGGTGCACACTTACAACGTCGAGCAAACCCGGTTGATGCAGGAAGCGAAGCGGTTACAGCAGGAAACCGAAGCTGCGCTGATTAAACAGAACGGTTCGGTGGACTGGTTAGCGCCCGTCGCTGCCGAAGGGCCGAAACCGAAGGGCGTGCAGATGCGCTGGAGCTTTGAAGTTGTTGATAGTCTAGGTGTGCCGCTTGAGTTTCTTATGATTAATGAGTCGGCCGTCAAAGAAGCAATTCGAAGTGGTGTACGCAAGATTCCCGGCCTTCGGATTTATCAGGAACCGATAACGACGTATTGAGCATGAAGGCTAGTTCAAGTGAAGGCATTGTTGATGGAATATGGACAACTGGCAGAAGCCCTATAACTTCCTGGACTGATACAAAATTCACAAAAGAGGAGACGGCGCGAGCCCTTAGTATGATGACTTTGCCGTACCTGTATCAGCATGAACGTGCTAAGAATCAGCCACAGGAGCCAACCGTTTCCTATTTCTTTAAGCATAAAACTAAG
>NZ_JBMDWV010000053.1:0-4301 GCF_048594605.1 Spirosoma sp. | reverse complement strand
CAAACAGCAAACGACGATACTAATTACAGGTGCTATCTTAGGCGGTTTGGTGGTTGGCTATCTAGGAAACCAGTCATTACAAATGTACAGGGCTCGTAGTCCGGTTGTTCATGGCCTGAACATAGTCTTCGCTGCAGCGGGCGGAGCAGCAGGTGGTTTACTGCTTGGCTCGGCTATCAGCAAGGTTACGCGTCGGGTTATTCGTCCAATTAATCCTGCCGAGCCCGAAATTAGCTTGTACCGACAGTTGGAACCGTTTAGTTTGCGCCATCAACAGGAGTTTCTAAATCGGTTACCGAAAACGTCTCCATAATATGACATCTCAATCTCCATCTGATAAGACCGGCGAAGCCAGCGTTATCCTGATGCATTCTGAAGATCTGCTGAACTGGTCGCGCGAGAAATCGATGTGGCCCATGAGCTTCGGTCTGGCCTGTTGCGCCATTGAAATGATGCAGGCTTTTGCTGCCAACTACGATCTTGAACGTTTTGGTATTTTTCCGCGCCCTTCCCCACGCCAGTCCGATATCATGATTGTATCCGGTACGGTAACGTACAAAATGGCCGATCGGATTCGGCGACTTTATGAACAAATGCCTGAGCCCCGATACGTTATTTCGATGGGCTCGTGCTCAAACTGCGGAGGTCCTTACTGGCAACACGGTTACCACGTAGTGAAAGGTGTGGATCGGATTATCCCGGTTGATGTATACGTACCAGGCTGCCCTCCTCGTCCGGAGGCTTTAATTGATGGATTTCTTAAATTACAGGAAAAAATCCGGACTGAACATCCATTGTCCAATGGTTAGTTAATCTGGGAAATTGGCCCTGCCCTAAACTGCATAATCGTGAACCCACTTCTGACGGCGCTCCGACACACGCTTCGCTCAAGGCCGCTCCTGAGTTTGATGTACGGTATTACGTTGATCATGGGGCTGATTGTCGCGTTGCCTTTTTATAACACGCTTGTTACGGAAGATCAGAACTCGCTGGCCTTCCTCAATTTGCTGAATGGGTTCGATTATACCATTTTTTCGGATTTCCTGCACCGGAGCAAACGTAGTATCTTACCACTCATAAGCGTTGGCCGGTGGCTCGGCCTTACATACGTATTTCTGAGTGTCTTCTTCGCGGGTGGTATTCTGACGCGCTTTTCCCAACTTTCTTCGCTACGTTCCAACGACTCATTTACCATCGGAATGTTCTGGCAGGCCTGTAGCTATTACGTCAGTCGGTTTATCTGGCTGTTCGGTGTTACGTTGCTGCTTGTTGTTATTGGTTCAGGGATCTGGCTGGTTCTCGGCACACTCATCGGGGTTGTGATGAGCGATACGCTGACTGAGCGCGGCCAGTTCTGGATTGGTTTCTTCTTTTTCTGGCTTTCCGCCTTAACCGCTACGTTTCTGCTTTGTATCGGCGACTACGCCAAGGTAATAATGGTTCGGGAAGATGAGTCGAATGCTTTCCGGGCCTTTAGGCGAGCCAGTCGCCTTGTTGTACGTAACCCTGGCAAGACGTATGGTTTGTACTGTCTGCTCATCCTGATCGGTGCTGGATTATTTGGTCTCTATTTTCTGATCGATGCAGCGGTTACGATGAGTGGCTGGCTTACCATTCTGCTTATGTTCGTTGTTCAACAGACACTCATACTTGCCCGCGTTGGTATTAAAGTCTGGTCGTTGGGTACGGCTTACTCTGTTTACGAAAACCTGCTTAAATTTCAGCCTGTACCTGTCTCTCAGTCCGTTCCTGATTCTCCACAGGAATTGGCCCAATCCGACGAAGACTCTCGTTACACAAGTGAGTAGCGAGGCCAGTTTAGCAGCTTTTTATCGGAGTCGATCAATAATAGACGTATCAACAGGAATTGCTATGGGCAGGCATCAGTGTGTTTATTGTTTCTTTCTTTTGATTACGCTGGCCTTTAAACAGGATGTACCACCCCGGCTACAGTTATTTTTGCTTATCGGTCAATCGAACATGGCGGGACGTGGCATTCCCGAAGCAGAAGATCAGCAAGTTCATCCACGTATATGGATGTTAACCAAGGATTTAAGCTGGGTACCTGCCCGCGATCCGATGCACTTCGACAAACCCGCTATTGTCGGTGTCGGGCCGGGATTAGCATTTGCCAAACGACTCCTCGCTACGTATCCAGCTATTAATATTGGTCTGGTTCCGTGTGCCGTGGGCGGTTCAGGTATTGATGTCTGGAAGCCAGGAGCGTATTACGAACCAACTAAATCGTATCCCTACGATGATGCGCTACGTCGGGCTAAAAAGGCGCTCGAAAACGGACAGTTGGCTGGTTTCATCTGGCACCAGGGCGAATCGGATTCAACTCCGGGAAAAGCAGGTGCTTATGAAGAAAAACTAATTGAATTAGTCCAACGATTCCGAAGAGATCTGAACGCTCCGGATGTACCGTTTATAGCAGGAACCCTGGGTGATTTTATTGTCAGGAAAAACGCAGATGCTCAAACCATTAATGAAGCGCTTCAACACGCTACCCAACGGATTCCCAACGCGTATTGTGTGCAGTCGTCCGGACTGACGCATAAGGGAGATACGACTCATTTTGATACGCCTTCAGCCCGAACGCTTGGCCAACGCTATGCAGATGTCTTTATCCAGAAAAAACTTCTGACCGCTAAGCCCTAATACGAAGTTCCGACTCTGGCACTACGTTCATTCGGACGAATGTTTCAGAAAAAGCCATGTACAGAGGTGTTAAAACACCTAATCTTCTTTGGCCCTTTCGTATAATTGCAAAATCTTTTGCCTTCACTTATTGATTGTGCCGCATGGCTGTTTCCACTCTTTCGTCTAAACCTCAACCCAACCGTCAGTCCGAATCGACCGTTGGCTTGTTCAGCTTACCAGTTATCGTAGCGGCCCTGGGTTACTTCGTCGATATTTACGACTTACTACTTTTTGGTATTGTTCGGGTGCCGAGTCTGAAAGATCTGGGACTCACAGCCGACCAAATCTCAACCGTTGGGGCCAGCATTCTGAACTGGCAAATGGGCGGTCTGCTCCTGGGCGGAATTCTGTGGGGTGTACTGGGCGATAAACGCGGGCGACTCTCGGTATTGTTCGGGTCGATTATTACGTATTCGATTGCCAACATTGCCTGCGGTTTTATCACGCACGTTACGTTCATGGAGCCAGTCACATATTACGCGCTGATGCGTTTCGTTGCTGGAATTGGTCTGGCGGGTGAATTAGGCGCAGGTATTACGCTTGTAAGTGAAATTTTACCGAAAGAGAAACGAGCCATTGGCACCTCACTCGTAGCCGGTATTGGCTTATTTGGGGCCGTTGTGGCGTATTTTACCGTTAAACTGTTCGACTGGCAAACTGCGTTTTTTGTGGGCGGAGGCTTAGGAATCGGGTTACTGCTGCTACGTGTCGGTGTTGTTGAGTCAGGTATGTTCACGGACGTAACGGAGCAAAAACACGTTAGCCGAGGTAATTTTCTTTCTTTTTTTACGAATGCGAATCGGCTTAGTCGATACCTCAAATGCATCGCTATTGGCCTTCCTACCTGGTTTGTTATTGGTATTCTCGCTACGTTCAGCAATGAATTTGGGAAAGCATTTAATATCACCGAAGAAATTCAGCCCGGTCTGGCCATCATGTGGTGCTACGTTGGACTGGCTTTTGGTGACCTGGCTAGCGGTTTCATCAGCCAGGCACTCGAGTCGCGCCGAAAAGCCGTTGCCCTGCTTATGGGCGTAGCTCTCGTATTTGGACTGGTTTATTTGTATTTCGGAGTCAAAAGCGCAACGCTGCTTTACGGCTTGTGTTTGGCAATGGGCTTTGGGATTGGCTACTGGGCTATGTTCGTAACCATCGGCGCTGAACAATTCGGCACGAACCTTCGCGCTACGGCAGCAACTACCGTACCGAATATGGTACGCGGCTTAGTCATACCTATGACGCTAACGTATCAGGAGCTTAAACATTAGCTGGATATTGTTAATGCTGTAGACGTGGTCGGTCTTATAAGCAATATTATTGGTTTTTAAGCAATCCTTAACATACCCGAAACCCACGGAAAAGATTTGAACTATCTGGAAGAATAATCATAAGAACCAGAAAAGGAGAAGGAAGAAAAGAGGAAAACAGCAGTTTCCATTTTCTTCCTTCTCCTTTTCTGGTTTCCTTGTTTTGTCATGCAACCCCTTTCCCCCACTCGCTCGTCGTTACGTCCGTTGTTTACTCTTCCAGTAATCGTTTCGGCCTTAGGGTATTTCGTGGACATCTACGACATGGTCATTTTCACCATTGTACGGGTG
>NZ_JBMDWV010000052.1:0-1681 GCF_048594605.1 Spirosoma sp. | reverse complement strand
GAAAAATCAAGTTCTGTACCGGCCAGATATAGTAGACTTTTACGATCTACCAGAATTTTAATGCCTTTGTCTTCAACGATATGGTCGGTAGGTTGCTGCTTTGCATCAAACTGTAGGTCATACATTAAACCTGAACAGCCTCCGCCTTGCACACCTACACGAATCGCGTAGTCGTCGCCAAGACCGTCTTTCTGACGTAGTTCAACAATTTTATTTTTAGCAACTTCTGAAACCGTAACCATAGTTGTAATCGAATCAAATTTGACGCATATCGATGCTTTCTCTATAACTTTCGGCCAAACGGAAAAGTTCTTTTGTACTCATGCTTACTAACGTCGAACATATCGGTATCGCCGTACGTGATATTTCTGCATCAAATGCGTTGTTCTCCAAACTCCTGAATGTTACGCCTTATAAATCGGAAACGGTTGATTCAGAGAACGTAACGACGTCGTTTTTTAAGATTAATCAGACGAAAATAGAGTTGCTCGAAGCAACCAGCCCTGAGAGCCCGATTGCAAAATTTCTGGAGAAAAAAGGAGAAGGTATTCATCATATCGCCTTTGAGGTAGATGACATTAAGGCAGAGATGGAGCGGCTAAAAAAGGAGGGCTTTACGTTGTTAAATGAAGCGCCCAAGCGAGGTGCCGATAATAAATTAGTCTGTTTCCTGCATCCAAAGGACACGAATGGGGTGTTAGTTGAATTGTGTCAGGAGATTAAGGAGTAACGTAGAATGAAGAAAAGGAAAGTTTTTTTGATTGGATTAGTTGTTTTTTCTGTAACCGTTGCTCAGGCGCAGCTACCTGGTAATATTGCTCGCTATACACAGCCCGGTGTCGATGTTCAGGATTACGCATTCTCGCTGACAATCAGCGACTCAACCAATAAAATTCAGGGCGAAGCCACCATCCGTTTCACTCGTGCCGATGATCGGCAAACGGTCTGGTTCGACCTTGTTAGTCCCAAATCAGATTCTGCCCGGACGGGTATGACAGTACGTAGCGTGACCTTAGCAGATGGCAAAACCGCGCCCTTCAGCCAACGTAACGACCGCGTGTTTATTAATCTTCCGGCAGCTCCCAATCAACCGGCCAGCGTAGTGATACGTTACGACGGAACGCCAGCGAGGGGATTGATTATCAGTCGGAATAAATTTGGCGATCGTACTTTTTTCGGTGATAACTGGCCTAACAACGCCCGTAATTATTTACCGCTGGTTGATCATCCTTCCGATAAGGCAACCTGCTCATTCATCGTGAACGCACCTGCTACGTACCGCGTTATTGCGAATGGGAAGTTTATGGGCGAAAGTGCAGTAGCGTCCGGGCGAAAGCTGACGCGCTGGCAGGAAAATACACCGGTTCCGACGAAAGTAATGGTTATTGGAGCGGCTCGATTTGCGGTGGAGGATGTGGGTTCCGTTGGAAACGTGCCGGTACAAAGCTGGCTGTATCCACAGGATAGTCAGAAAGGGTTTATTGATTACCGACCTGCTAAAACCATCCTGCAGTACTTCGTAGACAAGATCGGTCCATATTCGTACGAAAAGCTGGCGAATGTGCAATCAACGACAATTTTCGGGGGTATGGAGAACGCCAGCTGTATTTTCTACGACGAAAAAATTATTGTTGGAAAGAAAGATTCGGATGTAGAGGCTCTACTGGCACACGAAATTGCT
>NZ_JBMDWV010000051.1:0-3267 GCF_048594605.1 Spirosoma sp. | reverse complement strand
ACGTTCTTTATCAGTTACATATTTTTCACTCGGTTACTCAATCGCTTAGTCCTCATTGTTTAACAATATCAAGCAACTCTACGTCGAATACCAGGGTGGAGCCTGGTTTGATATCCGCTCCTGCGCCCCGATCTCCATAAGCTAAATCTGACGGTATGTACAGCTTCCATTTAGAGCCAACAGGCATCAGTTGCAGGGCTTCGGTCCAACCTTTAATAACTTCATTAACACCGAATTCGGCGGGCTGACCCCGCTCTACCGAACTATCAAAGACTTTCCCATCTAGCAAGCGACCCGTGTAATGTACTTTAACTCGATCTGTAGCCGTTGGTTTGGCGCCTGTTCCTTCTTTTTCAACAGAATACTGTAAACCACTGGCTGTGGTCGTTACCCCTGCTTTCGCTTTGTTCTCGGTCAGAAATGCATCACCGACTTTTTTATTCTCAGCGGAGAGCTTCGTGGCTTCTGCATTACGGACAGCCATCTGCTTCTGCATGAACCCATTCATAACCTGTTGAGCCTGTTCCTGCGTGAGTTGGGTTTTCTGGTTGGTCAATGCATCTTCTACGGCCCGGACCAACAAGGCATTGTTCAAATCTTTTATGCCTTGTTTTTTCAGACTTTCAGCCATATAAAGGCCGATGCTATAACTAACGGAATCCTGAGTAGACGCTAACGTAGCAGCACCAGCGGCTGGTTTTGCGACTGCAGTTGGCTTAGCGCTGGAAGCTGGTTTAGAAGCAACAGGTTTTTTTTTCGTTTGTGCGGTGGCGGATTCGGTAACAAAAACAGCTGATAAGATACCAGCCAACATCAGTTGGGTGAACTTCATGCGAACAAAAGCAAAGTGATTAATGCAACAAGTGATTTGGTAATAAAACGTGAATACGTATCAGAAAAGTTTGGTCAAGCCAGGTTTTAATAAAATTTCATTCAGCCTTAACGCTAGTTGACTGATTGATAAAAATAACGATTTATACAGGTATTTCTATAGTTAACGCAAGAAAAGAGCTGGAATTGGGACAAACGGTTTTCTGAAAGGGCTAACGGTTTCCGGGCTAAAATCGATAATATTGGAAAAGTCTAACATTCAGCCTGTAATTATAGATACGAACAAGTTTTTATTAAATTTTAATCGTACCTTTGCGGCCGAAAATAAAACTTAAAAATCTCCTTATACACATATGGAATCCGTAAGACCCGACGAGATATCAGCCATTCTGCGCCAGCAACTGGCCGGAACCCAAACTGAGGCTGAACTCGAAGAAGTCGGTACGGTGCTGCAAATCGGCGACGGCGTAGCGCGTATCTACGGCCTCTCGAAGGTGCAGGCCGGCGAATTGCTGTCGTTTGAAAATGGGCTTCAGGCTATGGCTCTGAACCTCGAAGAAGATAACGTTGGGGCCGTACTGCTCGGCGATTATTCGGACGTTAAAGAGGGCGATACCGTTAAACGTACAGATCAGATTGCTTACGTTAACGTAGGCGATGGCATCCTGGGCCGCGTCGTAAATACGCTTGGTCAGCCGATTGATGGTATGGGCCCTATCCAGGGTGAGCTGTTCGCGATGCCGATGGAACGTAAAGCGCCCGGCGTAATTTTCCGTCAGCCCGTAAATGAGCCTCTGCAAACGGGTATCAAAGCTATCGATGCCATGATCCCCATCGGTCGTGGTCAGCGCGAACTGATTATCGGCGACCGGCAGACGGGAAAAACGGCTGTGGCTATTGATACCATTATTAACCAGAAAGAATTCTACGACAAAGGTCAGCCTGTTTATTGTATCTACGTAGCCTGCGGTCAGAAAGCCTCGACCGTGAAGCAGGTAGAACAAACGCTACGTAAGGCGGGCGCTATGGAGTATACCGTAATTGTATCGGCCAACGCTTCTGACCCATCACCAATGCAGTTCTTCGCTCCATTTACGGGCGCAGCTATCGGCGAATTCTTCCGGGATACGGGTCGTCCGGCACTGGTTGTTTATGATGACCTGTCGAAGCAAGCCGTTGCTTACCGCGAAGTATCGCTGTTGCTACGTCGCCCACCAGGCCGTGAGGCTTATCCGGGAGACGTATTCTACCTGCACAGCCGTCTGCTGGAACGGGCCGCCAAAGTCAACTCCAATGACGACATTGCCAAAAACATGAACGACTTGCCACCATCGTTGAAAGACAAGGTGAAAGGGGGCGGTTCATTGACAGCGTTACCGATTATTGAAACACAGGCAGGTGACGTATCGGCTTATATTCCAACAAACGTAATTTCGATCACTGACGGTCAGATCTTCCTGGAGTCGAACCTGTTTAACTCAGGTATTCGTCCGGCCATTAACGTAGGTATTTCGGTATCACGTGTGGGTGGTAACGCACAGATCAAATCGATGAAGAAAGTAGCGGGTACGCTAAAACTCGACCAGGCTCAGTTCCGTGAGTTGGAAGCGTTCGCTAAGTTCGGTTCTGACCTTGACGCATCGACTAAACTGACCATCGAACGTGGTCGTCGGAATCAGGAAATGTTGAAGCAGCCTCAATATTCTCCAGTGCCGGTTGAACAACAAGTCGCTATTATTTACGCTTCAACGAACGGTTTACTGGACAAAGTACCAGTCAACAAAGTGAAAGCATTTGAAAGCGAGTTTGCGATGGTATTGAGTGCTCAGTATCCAAATGTACTGAATGATCTGCGCGCTGGTAAACTGACTGACGAAGCGACAGCTGCCCTGAAGAAAGTAGCCGCTGATCTTTCTGCGCAATACTAAAATTAGTCAATGGTTGTCGGTCGATAGGTATACGTAGTAAAACGTTGCAAAGACCTGTCGACTGACGACTGACGACTATTGACTGATTCCAACAAATGGCCTCACTGAAAGAAGTACGCGCCCGAATTGCCTCGATCAATTCGACACAGCAGATCACCAAAGCCATGAAAATGGTGGCGGCTGCCAAGTTGCGTCGGGCGCAGGATAATATTACACAATTACGTCCCTATGCCCAGAAACTGAGCCAGATGCTTGGTACGGTTTCTGCGGGTGCCGAAACGGCCGCTGAGAATCCATATCGGCAAGCACGTCCTGTTGAACGGGTTCTGCTGATCGTTATTACGTCGGATCGTGGTTTGTGCGGTGCCTTCAATACGAACGCGGTAAAGGGCGCTCTGACGCTGATTGATGAGAAGTATGCAGCGCAGGCCCGTACTGGCAATGTCGAAATTATGGCTATCGGTAAGAAAGGCGCTGAGGCTTTTCAACGCCGTGGCTTTAAAGTAAA
>NZ_JBMDWV010000050.1:0-11069 GCF_048594605.1 Spirosoma sp. | reverse complement strand
TCTTTGTCTGTCAAAATTTTTTCCTTTTCAATTAAGTTGTGTTCCAGTTCTTGATTTTTGCGATTGATCTCGATCTGCTTTTCCTCTAGCAAGGTATTACTTCGCTGCTTGATTTGGTATCGACTATACCCTACACCTAATAGGAGAACCAATAGAACTGTAAACGCAATCGTCCCATTTTTCAGCAGAGTTGTCTGTTCTAATTGATTTTGTTGAAGTTGACTTTGTTTAGTGAGCAATTGAATATTAGGTTGTTTAAGTCGTAGATCCTGATCTTTTTTTTGGGTTTCAAATTGAATCTCCAATTGAGCGATATGTCGACTTTTGGTCAGATTCAGCAGGGAGTCCTGAAGCGATTCATACTGCTGGTAGTGTCGGATGGCAGCTGGGTAATTGGCCATGAGCGAATCTAGCTTAAACCATAAAAAATGGTTTTTACTCAAACCTGTTGTTGAACCAGTTCGTTGACCTCTTTCCTGGTTAATTTTTAAATAGGTTAAGGCTGCTCTATACTGGTTACTTTTGATCAGAAAACGAATTGCAGCTTCATAAATCGCCGATAATTCTACACTTCCATTTCCCTTTTTAGCCAATAAGTCTAATAGTTGATCGCAATAAAATTGCGCTTTGTCAACTTGATTCAGATCAGAATAGATATTCAATAAATGGAGGGCAATGACAAGTCTGCTTTCAGTAGATAGCGGAGGGTATTGCGTACTCATTCTGGTAAAAAAACGTAGCGCTTGACCAGGTTTTCCTTGTTGGAGAAGTAATTGAGCAATATTCCCTGAAACATTAAGGATATAAGCGTTCTGTTTATGCTTTAAGGCAATTTGTAAGGCTGTCTGGTACTGAATATTTGCCTCTTTATATTGTCCCAAAGCATGGTATACTAAGCCTAATCGATTATGAATCGTACAAAGTTGAAGTGTAGAATCATGCTGATTTTCAGCTGTTTTAATGGCTAAGTATCCATAGCTTAGGGCTTCCTTATAATCCCCTAATTTTCCAGACACAAAACCCAGTAAATCATAAATCCGCTCTAAATTAGAACGGTTCGCTTGCCGATAAAGGGTTAATGCATTATGAAGTTCAACTAATGAACGTGCATAGTTCTCCTGAATCTGATGGTGATCGGCTAATTCTTTATACACATCCCCCTGCTTGTATATATTACCAGCCAACTTATAGTTATTAAGCGCTTTTTGATAAAGTGCCACCCGTTCGGGTAATTCATCCCGTTCCAGGGTGTAGAAGCGAGTCATATCCAGGTAAAGGTCACCTAGTTCCTGCCAACAGTGTGCTGTCGTAAAAATAGATATGGCACGTTGGGCGTATTGATTGGCCCTTGTATGGTCTCCTTTCTCAAGTAAGACCAGAAAAAAACCATAATTTACCATGCCTAACCCTCGAGGATAGGCCAAGCGGTTACTCAATTCCTGCGCCTGACGGAGCATAACAAGCGCGGTGTCCAAATCATGGTTCAGTTCCTGAGGCTTAAAAATATATAGCCAACTTGTCTTAAGCAGTTTATTCACATGCTGCGTATCAGTCATGGGTACAATCCGTTTGGCAGACACATCGGATGGTTTGGCATGCTGAGCATAAATAAGTCTACTTAGTAAACTCAGAATAACCAGAATGATAAGCCTTTGCATAGTTAAACACTAGCTGAGAAGACAACGCCTTCTACCACAGGGTAAAAGAATTACCGAGTCGTATGGGTACCCTGTTTACCAACGACGGCTAATCAATCTTCTACTGAGGTTGAGTAGAACTCGATGGATAAAATTAGGTCATTTCAAACAATCATTCGATAAAACGATTATCGAAGGTCTAGAATTCAGGAGACACTAAGCATTGTCGAAGGGTATACTCACCCTGTTCAGCTAACTCTCATTATCCTATCCTCCAGAATTCTGGATATATGCCCAGTTTTGGATATACACAAAGATCCAAACCAATTCTACTTCTCAGAAAATGGCCATTTGGGCTCAAATAGGCATTTTCTGAAGAATACCAACTATGGCACACGCTTTGGAAATACTATAGCCAAAGGAAATGCCGGACCGAATCTTCCTATTCATTTCACTCAGGTAAACTGCTTGTCAAGGTCGTCTGCTAATAGAATTAGTGAGTGCTACATTCTTAATTTAAAAAAACTACGAATATGAACTTCAATTTCTTTGAATTAGAAGCAGATCCAGATAATCTAGGGGACCGTGCAATGTCAAACTCTGAAGGGCATCGCGGTTTACCTCACTCGGAGGACGGTTTATCGGAAGGAGATGAATTTCTGGATGACTCCCTACGCATGAATGATCAGCCTGGCTCACTGCTGGATGGCATGAATTTGTGAATCCATATTACTAAACTCTAAGCGCGCCCTAATCAGGGAAAATTTATTTTATCAGGACAGTTTACAACTCCTATCTGGATGAAATTAGGCGGAAAGAATACCCTATAAATGAGTTTTCAATCATGGAAATATTCGATTTAGAAGTGGTCAATGTAAGACCTATTTTGACCGAGTTGCAATCAAAAATTCAAACGCTGAACGGAGCGGGGAACGTTTATTTGGATCGGTTACGGGCACTGCATACAACAATTCCATTTCGGGCTAGCTCGCAGATGGACATGTTTGGCATTACTGAACAGGTTCTGCCTAACATCCTCCAGTTTCTAGGTATCAGGAGTATTACGTTAAATAAGCCACACGATTTATCGAAACTGGATAAGTTTGATTTTGACACGTCCCAAATTGCCAGTGAGCCATATAGTTGGCACTATTTACGAAATGACGCACTCATCAATGAACTACAAGCTTTATTCAAAAATTGCCGAATAATTGCGTTTGACGACTGGTCCAGACTCGTAGGCGCATCTGATTTATGGACTGGGTTTCTGTTTGATGTCATTAAACCCATTCAGAAATATGATCTGGAATTCATTTTCTACTTAGGCGATCCACAACACAAACTTACTTTTCAGGTAGATGAAGCGGTAGACATCATAAGCAGCTTCTCAACCTATGGACAGGTTACGTTAGCCCTGGACGAAGAAGAAGCCCTCAATCTTTGGAAAATATTTAATGGCTTTCACGGCGATACTGCCAGGATGGAAGATACATTTCTGGATCTTAAACGGAAGTATATCTCCCTGTATAGAACAATGTCCATTACGCGTTTGCTTATCTATTCAGCAAATGAAGCAATTGTCCTGAGTAAAAATGAACATTTTGTACTGGTAAGACAACGGGTACCGCAATCTCTTGAATTAGCACCAGATGCCCGTCAAAACTTTATCGCGGGATATTGCATTGGGCTACTCTTTCAGCTAGATGTGGCTCATTGTATCGCACTTGGGCTGATTGTCTTTGGCAGTACAGGAGAATTGAATGCGAGTCCGGCACGTCGGGATTTACTGGTTTACATTGATCGGTGGATTGAGGATCTTCAAAAACCAGAGTCTATGTACTTATACCAATAAACGATACGAAATAGCTTATTGATTTACAGCGCATTACAGACATAAATTAACTGTGAATCTAATGTTTGCACGAAAATAGAAAGACAAGAATGAGACAAGCAGGTAAAAAACATATAGTCGTTGTTGGGGGTGGTTTTTCCGGTCTAAATTTTATTCAAAAAATAATGGGTTATTCAGGGTATACTATCACCCTGATTGACAAAAACAACTATAATTACTTTACACCCCTGTTGTATCAGGTTGCTACTGGTTTTCTGGAACCATCCAGCATCAGTTACCCATTCCGAAAATTGTTCCATCACAAGAATGTAATCTATCGGATGGCAGCATTGGTAGACATTGTACCAGAAAGCAACAGCCTAGTTCTTAACGACCATACTGAAATAACCTATGATATTCTGGTCCTGTCTGCCGGATCAAAAACCAATTACTTTGGTAATGCTAGTATTCAGGCTAATGCATTTAGCTTAAAAGGGATTGATGATGCCCTGTTTATGCGAAATGAATTAATTAAAACCTTTGAGCAGGCGTCTCTTGAGAGCGACCCTGATAAACGCAAGATGTTATTAACGATGGTCATAGCAGGTGGTGGACCTACTGGGGTAGAACTGGCTGGTATGCTCGCCGAATTGAAGCGGTATATATTGGGTGAGGACTACCCTAATTTAAAAAAGGCCTCTGCCGAAATCTATCTGATCGAAGGGTCGCCAAATCTGCTCGCACCCATGAGCAATCAATCCCATAAAGATGCGTTTCAAGCTCTACGTCAGGAACAGGTACATATCAAACTAAACACTCGGGTGGTCAGCTTTGAGAAGGATACCGTACAACTCTCAGATGGCAGTAGTATAAAAGCCCGAACCCTTATTTGGGCAGCCGGGGTTACGGCCAATTCGTTTCCAGGCTTGGATCAAAACAGCAGGAAGAAGAGCAATCGCCTGATTACAGACTCCTTTAATCGGGTTGAGGGGTATACAAATATTTACGCAATCGGAGATATTAGCATTCAGTTTGGCGATAATGCTTATCCAAATGGGCATCCCCAATTAGCCCAGCCTGCTATACAACAGGGAAAACAATTAGCCCGAAATCTTATACGAATTCACCGCAATCAAGCTCCAATCCCGTTTGTTTACTTTGATCGCGGGGACATGGCTATTATTGGCCGAAAGACTGCCCTCGCTGACCTCTTTAAACACAAAGTACACTTCGGTGGCCTGCTAGGATTGCTTAGCTGGTTATTTATCCATTTGATCTCGTTAGTCAACTACAATAACAAGATAAAAACGCTCTACAACTGGATCGTCGCCTATTTAACGTGTGATCAAGTCCTTCGAATGATCTTTCGGTCTGAAAACCAAGAGAACAAGGTTGCATCGGAAAAGCCCATTTCTACAACCGCGTAAGGTCAGTTTTTCGAATTACGTATACATATATCCGTTCGTCATTTCTGCTTAAATGGACATTGCTTTTACTCTACACCAATTTATTTGAGACTGTTGCTTAATTCTGGTCTGGAGCCTATTCTCCGTAACCGTTTATACTACTTATTACCTCCATTTTTCTCACTAAACATGAATTGGTTCACCTCGTTTTTAACTAGCTCTATTGGGAAGAAAATTCTCATGGCCACATCGGGGCTCTTTTTAATTAGTTTCTTAATTGTCCATACATCGATTAATGCCATGATCTTTTTCAATGACGGAGGCAAACTGTTTACGCATTGGGCTCATTTTATGGCAACGAACCTGATAATCCGCACAATTGAAGTTGTTTTGGTCGCCGTTTTTATCCTTCATATAATTCAGGGATTGTTACTTTGGAGGCAAAATAAGAATGCCCGGCCAGTCCGGTATTATGTGAACAAACAGGCAGCGAATAGTAGCTGGTACAGTCGAAGTATGACCCTTTTAGGTACGCTTATCCTCTTATTTCTAGTGATCCATACCCGGAATTTCTGGATTCCCAATCGAACGAATCAGTTTTTATATGGAGAAGAGCTACCGCTCTATGAGATGATGTTGTCTAAGTTCCATAATCCAGTCGAAGTACTTATTTATTTGTTTGGCTGTTTTTCACTGTTCTGGCATCTATTACATGGTTTCAGAAGCTCGTTTCAATCGTTAGGGTTGAGTCATGTTAAGTATAATGGTGTAATCACCTTTATAGGCGTTTCCTTTTCAGTGTTAGTACCGCTACTACTGGCGATGATGCCTGTTTCTATTTACTTAAACCTAATTCGGTAGATTTTGAAGCGTCCTGAAAGCTACTATTACGTAAACCTGGTGATTTTCCGTAAAATCTGACGCTTACTATTCACTCCATGAATAACTTGAATTCAGCTCGAATTCATCTATTGCATATAGCCAACCAGATTTTTAGTGAATCCTAGCTACTTCACTAGAACGAAATGATGATGCAGTCTAAAATCTCTGTTAGACGGCTTTGTCAAAAACTAAGTATCGTAAAGATTAACCATTTATTGTATCCTCAATTATGAACAAAGTACAAGGTTCGAATTACTTTTTATTGGTAATCAACGGAGTTTCCGGCATATGGGCGTTATTCTTCCCCCATGAATTTCATACTAGCTTCCCCGGTTTCGGGTTTCATTGGATAGACATTTACGGGCCTTATAATGAACACCTTATTCGAGATGTTGGCGCTTTTTTTTGTGGCTTAACTTCTTTATCTGTTTTTGCTATCCTCGACAGTGACATAAAGACAGTACGCTTAATGGCTTATTCAAATCTGGTTTTTAGCACGCCCCATTTTGTCTATCATTTTGCCCATATGCACATGTTTCCGACCGCTTTGGATCGATTTTTAGGCATTTCTTCCCTATTCCTGGTAGCTTTCATCCCAGGTTTAATTCTGTTTTGGACCTCTATGAGACCTGCACGTATATTTTGATACTTAAAAAATTAACGGCTACTGTTTAAGCTAGCTAGTTCATTTTGATCTCATAGTTGAAGACGTATAGGAAATACTGCTTTCGTCAACGACAACAATACGCTGGCCGTCAGTATCCTGATCACTAAATCAAAAAATGCCCCGCTGGTAACTTCAGATCGGGTATCCGAACAATACCAAATTTTTTAAAGAGCGGACCTTCTCAACAAACAAAAATTGGACTTCACAGCAAAGCTCTGTCAACAGCTACGGTAGAATTTTGCAATGAAAATGCAACCAGTAAATATGTGGACAACAGAAAACATACCTGATTTGTCAGGCAAAACAGCTATTGTAACCGGTGCTAATACTGGTATCGGCTATCAGACGGCCAAAGCATTGTTTGAGGCAGGAGCTATTGTGACCATTGCGGTTCGGGATGCCCATAAAGCCAAAATTGCTATAGAGCAAATTGGGCAGACCTCGTTTGGAAAGGGTAATCTGGAAATGGGCTTACTTAATCTTGCTAATCTTGATCAGGTAAAAAGGTTCGCCGATGAATTTAAACGTCATCATCAAAAACTGGATATCCTCGTGAATAATGCTGGGGTTATGATTCCCCCGCCATCAAAAACCGACGATGGATTTGAATTACAATTCGGCGTGAATTTCCTTGGCCATTTTGCTTTAACCGGGCATCTGTTTCCCTTGTTGAAAAATACGCCGAAGGCAAGAGTGGTAACCCTTTCCAGTGGAGCCGCAACGCGTGCATCTGGTATCGACTTTAATAACCTGCAATTAGAGCAGCCCTACGACCCATGGCGCGAATATGCCGTAAGCAAACTGGCTGATATTCTGTTCACCTACGAATTAGACAGGCGATTAAAGGCTGTTCAAAGTGATATACTTTCTGTCGCGGCCCATCCCGGTGTTACCCGCACTGACTTGCAAAGGCATATTCCCCAGGAGGAATTAACGGGTTTGTTTGCCCAGTTTGACGACGTGATGGAACCCTGGCAAGGCGCCCTGCCCACCCTTTTTGCCGCCACGGATGCCTCCGTCAAAGGCGGTGAATTTTACGGCCCCGATGGCGATAAAGAATACGCGGGTTATCCGGCACGCTCGAACCATTCTACACCGGCTATGAATGATAAAGCTTTAGCCAAACAACTCTGGGATTATGCCGAATCAATAACACAAATCAACTTTCCCGTTTAATAGAGACTATCTTCATGAATGCAACAGTTCTGGTAACCGGTGGAACCGGGTTTGTAGGCATCCACACCATTCTGCAACTTCTACAGCAAGGCTATGTAGTCAAGACCACCCTTCGCTCTTTGTCTAAGAAAGACACCATCATTCAGGCGCTCACCGAAGCAGGCATAATTGACTTTACCAACCTGTCTTTCCACGAAGCCGAGTTAACGGCAGACGCAGGCTGGGAAGAGGCCGTGGCCCATTGCAACTATGTGCTGCACATTGCCTCACCATTTCCTGCCCAGGAACCGAAAGACGAGAATGAACTCATCGTTCCTGCCCGCGATGGAGCCTTACGGGTGTTGAGAGCCTCTAAAGAGGCTGGTGTAGAGCGGGTTGTGCTTACCTCTTCTTTTGCCGCCATTGGATATGGTAGAGAGCCTAGCAATCACGTCTTTACCGAAGCCGATTGGACCGATGAAAAAGCACCCATCATGGCCTACATCAAATCAAAAACTGTGGCCGAAAAAGCAGCCTGGCAATTTATGGAAGCAGAAGGCGGTACGATGGAGTTGACCGTTATTAACCCTGTGGGCATTTTCGGGCCCGTTATTGGGTCTATTTCATCGGCTTCAATTGATCTCGTTAGAGCAATCATCAATGGCACCATCACCGAAAGCCCGACTTTTACATTTGGCGTAGTGGATGTGCGCGATGTGGCTGATATTCATATCAAGGCTATGCTACGTCCCGAGGCTAAGGGACAACGCTTTCTGGCTACGTCCGATGGGGTGATGAGTTTTTACGATATAGCGGAATTACTGAAGAAAGAGCGAGCAGCATTGGCCGTAAACATTGCCGCTATGCAGCCAACGGATGAGCAGTTTTATACGCAAATAAGCAACCAGAAAGCCGTACAAACATTGGATTGGAAGCCTAGAAGTAAAGAAATTGCTATTTTAGCAAGCGTAGATAGCTTGGCGTAATAAGTAAAAATTTTACGGATAACATTGAAAGTAACAAACATACAATCTTGTCATTTAGGCCCGGAGATATCACCCGAGCAGTTTATAGCGGAGCATTTTTTTTTATATCTGCTGAAAGGGTCGATGAAGGCTTTTGATGGTTATAAACATTATCAACTAAATCCGGGCGATACAGTAATCGCCCGGAAAAACCATTTGGTCCGGTATACAAAGTATAAGGATGATGGCGCGTTTGAAAAGATTATTATTACGCTGGATGAACCCTTCCTAAATAAATTTTTAGAGCGGCATCCGGTTGACGTACAGCCAACAACAATCAATGATTCATTTGTTTTAGTAGCCGAGAACAAACTTATTAAAAACTATATTCAGTCTCTGGAGCCCTATTACACCGGAGATCTGGAGCTTAATGAAACGTTTGCTGATATAAAGCGCGAAGAGCTTTTGCTGATTTTAATGACGTCTGAACCCTATTTGGCCAACATTTTTTTTAATGCAGGTATTCCTGCCAAACTTGATCTGGAAGCCTATATGAATCGAAATTTCCGGTTCAATGTCAGTCTGGACCGTTTTGCCTTTCTGACGGGAAGAAGCTTATCTGCCTTTAAGCGGGACTTTCATAAAATTTTCGGCACAAATCCAGGTAACTGGCTTAAAAAGAAACGGTTAGGTGAGGCCTTTTTCTTAATTAGCAATCAAAAGCTAAGGCCAAGTGAGGTGTATTTAGAGGTAGGCTTTGAGGATTTATCTCATTTTTCGTTTTCCTTCAAAAAAGAATTCGGATTAACCCCAACAGAAGTAAGTACAAGGCATTTGGGCAGGCCGTAACGAGGAGAGTTTTAAAGATTGTGGCCCCTTTTATATACGAAAAATAGTGATCAACCTGTAAATGTGAGGATATATCATTGTAATAATGTTTCTTTCTATATTTTAATCTTTATTATTGCTTAGTATCGCTTTTATAATGAGCGGGAGGTGATTCGGGAGCGGACACTGGCCGGTTTAGCCTCCGCCCGTCGACGAGGTCAATTACTCGGTCGTCGTAAGGGGCTTTCCAAAGCGGGTGAGCAAAAAACTCAACTTGCCGAAAGTCTCTATAAAGAGAATAAATTCTCGGGGCAACAAATCGCTCGGGAGTTACCCATCTCCAAAACAACGCTATATAAGTACCTCCGCCAGCGAGGGGTTGAAATTGGGCCCTCAGTTCAACATCCAACCGCTACAACTTAGTTGGTAACGACTTACATTTCATTTAACCTTTCTTAAACGAAGTTTTTTTAATCGTTACGTCAACTGAGTTTCACATTTATTAAACGACCCTTCAATTAAGGTTCTTGACACGGATGAGCCTATGCTGTTTCATCACCCGTTTTAGCACGTCTACCGAACGGGTCTAAACTTACTGATCACCCTTAGAAACAGACTGTTGAGCCAGACAAAGAGCAGGAGGCCAAGGATAATCAATACTGCATCCAGCTTGTAGGAGAAGCCCATGAATTGCTCCGTGCCATCCAGAGAAAGTTCATACCGAAGCCAGTAGCGTTCAACGATTGTCGTTACTCGGTCGAAGGGGAACGCTTCGTCGTAGATGAGGGGGATAATCAACCGGTTGGTCGTATCGATAAAGCCATATTTGTCCTTCATACGTACCATGGAGAGGCCATGTTGATAATACGAGGCAAAATCATAGGTTAACGGCGTGCGCACCTTGCCCGACTTATCAATATGGCCGAATTTTCCATTGATGGCCACCGCTGACCGATCTTCGGCGGTAAAGCCGGTCGCTTCATCGTACAAATGGGGAATGCGCAGCTGGCCGGTTTTGTCTATACAGCCCCATTTATTATTCTTCTTGACCCAAAAGAGGCCGTTCGTTGGCTTGCGCGTATCAGTATAGTCGAAAGGAACGATCAGTTCACCCGTTAGAGGACTCACGTATCCGTACTTGTTCCCATATTGCACGCGTTGCATGCCTTGACCGGAATAGGTGTAATCGACATCAATGGCATCGAGCGCCACCGGAACTTTCAGCACCAAATTGCTGTCGATGATGCCAAATTTACCCTGGTATTTAAACGGAGTAACGTGTTTGGATCGCTGGATCTGCTCGGTAACAAAGGGTGTAAAATTGAAGTTAAGAATAAAGTATTCGCCCTTTCGCCACCACAGCACATCTTCCTTTGTGTCGTGGTTACAGGTATGATCAATCGTTGACTCCTTGATCAGATAGTCTTTTGCGTAGTGCTGGATAGGAATCTTGTACACCTCTTTTCCGGTCTTATCAATATAGGAAAGCCCGTAGTGGGTGCCCGCGGGATAAATGACCCAGGTTTTGCCCTGGCGGAACCGGTCGGTGGCGATGTATTTAGGCTCAACGATAACCTTCCCCTGTTTGTCAATAAAGCCGTGGAGTCCATGTCCTAGCGGACTTAGCTGCATCGGCACAAATTCGGCCAGCCCTTCTTCGAAGTCCCCAATGTCTCGATAAGCGGGACTTAGTTTTCG
>NZ_JBMDWV010000005.1:0-12579 GCF_048594605.1 Spirosoma sp. | reverse complement strand
CAGGGACGTCCTATCAACACTTTGCAGATTGAGCAGGCCGCAGCCGTTGAAACCCGGACGATTCGGTTGGGCGAATCAGTCGGTACCTATCTACTACGTGTTGCAACGCCAACGCAAACCCGGATTGTAAAATTAATTCGGCGTTAAACGGTTAGCACTTTATTAAGATTAAGAACAGCCACTCCGCACAGGTGTGGCTGTTCTTGTTTGCTTTATGTTGAAAACAGAACGGTCGACTGTTTATAAATTCAGTATCTTACCTGCTGTATATCAACCTGATCGATCCATGAAATACGTATTACTTCTCATTCTGGGTGTACTGACGAACGTAGCGTATGCTCAAACAACCTTTTCCGTTACGTTCCCTGCTACGAAGTCTGCTCAGCCGCTTGATGGACGGATATTGCTCATTTTGGCTAAAACGGCTAAAATAGAACCGCGCCAGCAGGTGAGCGATGCTGTTGAGACGGCGCAAATTTTTGGTGTCGATATTAATGAGCTAAAGCCTGGTCAACCCGCTACGTTCGATGCCAGCGTCTTTGGCTATCCCAAAAAGAGTTTGAACGATCTACCAACTGGCGACTATTACGTCCAGGCCGTTCTGCACAAATATGAAACCTTCAAACGGAGCGATGGACATACCGTGAAACTGCCGATGGATCGGGGAGAGGGGCAAAACTGGCGTACGGCTCCGGGAAATCTGTTTAGCAAGCCGCAGAAAATCACGCTACGTAGTGGAGCTAAACAAACGTTTGCCGTTGCAATGGATCAGGTGAATCCCCCGATTGCTGAACCGAAAGACACGAAGTTTATCAAGCACATCAAAATCCAGAGCGAACGACTGACCAAATTCTGGGGACGACCAATGTACCTGGGTGCGCACGTACTGATTCCGGCAGGATTCGATGAACATCCCGAAGCACGGTATCCGATCTGCATTAATCACGGCCATTTTCCAGCGGATCTCGACGGTTTCAGCGAAACGCCACCGCCTGCCAATATGGATACGACCGACTACGTTGAGCGGTTTCATATTCATGGCTATAAAAAAATTGTGGCGCAGGAAGCGTACGACTTCTACAAAAAATGGACAAGCAAGGATTTTCCGCGAATGCTGATTGTGGAGATTCAGCACGCCAACCCGTATTACGATGATTCTTACGCCGTTAACTCCGAAAATCTGGGGCCTTACGGCGACGCCATTATGTACGAACTCCTGCCCGAAATTGAGAAACGATTCCGTGGCATTGGACAGGGATGGGCACGCTTTACGTATGGCGGCAGCACGGGCGGTTGGGAAGCGTTGGCCGTTCAGGTTTTATATCCCGACGAATTTAACGGTTGCTTTGCCGCTTGCCCTGATCCCATTACGTTCGATGCGTATACTAATTTTAACCTTTACAAAGACAAGAATGCGTACTACACCGAAGGTCCTTTCCGGCGAACTCCCCGGCCCGGTCAGCGGAATTACCTCGGCCAGGTAAAATGCACCACGGAGGAGTCAAATCACCGCGAGTTAGTATTGGGGACCCATTCCCGTTCGGGCGACCAGTTCGACATCTGGGAAGCCGTGTATTCGCCAGTTGGCAAAGATGGTTATCCGAAACGGATCTGGAATAAGTTAACGGGTGAGATTGATAGTACCGTTGCTACGTACTGGCGGGAGCATTATGATCTGATGCACATTCTTCGTCGTGACTGGAAAACCCTCGGCCCGAAGGTGACGGGCAAAATCCATATCTATTGTGGCGACATGGATAATTATTACCTCAACAACGCGGTTTACCTGATGGAGGACTTCCTTCAACACGTCAAAAGCCCGGCCGCCAATAGCGAGGTGGCCTATGGCGATCGCGCCGAACATTGCTGGAATGGCGATCCAACACAGCCCAATTACATTAGCCGATTGCGTTACAACACCCTGTATGTCGAGAAAATCCTGAAACGTATCGAAGCCAGCCATCCGGCGGGCGCAGATCTGAAAAGCTGGCGGTATTAAGTAGAGACCCAAAACATTTCCGCACGTAGGGTTAAATGTTTATAATACCTGTGATAGGACAGATTAATCATCAAAAAGCCTTAATCAGGGCGCTCAGGACAGAAAATAACGCGATTCTATCAAACTGTAAAATGGCCTAGGACTAATCTTCAGTATTTTATTAAAAATCTAACTTTTTGGTAACAAGCCGCTTTATTTGAAGTTGATGCAGTATGCAAGCCACAACCCTGACTCCGCTCCGGAACAAGGTAGATTCATTTGAATCGCCTGATTTCTATTGTATTGACGATCTGCTGACCGCCGAGCATAAGCTGGTTCGGTCGGCTGTGCGCAACTTTGTCAAACGCGAAATAACGCCCATCGTCGAAGAATATGCCCAACGCGCTGAATTTCCGATGCAACTTGTTCCGAAATTCGGTCAGATCGGCGTATTTGGCGCTACTATTCCAACCGAGTATGGTGGGGGAGGGCTTGATCAGATTTCCTATGGACTGATGACGCAGGAGATCGAACGGGGCGATTCGGGTATGCGTTCATGCGTATCCGTTCAGAGCTCGCTGGTCATGTACCCGATCTATACGTTTGGTACGGAAGAGCAACGGAAAAAATACCTGCCTCGGCTGGCAAAAGGCGAGATGCTGGGATGCTTCGGGCTGACGGAAGCGAATCATGGCTCTGATCCCGGTAGCATGGAAACCAACTTCATCGAACGTAGCGATTATTATTTGCTGAACGGTTCGAAACTCTGGATTACGAATGCGCCCATCGCCGATATTGCTATTGTCTGGGCGCGTAACGACCAGGGCAAAATCCGTGGGTTAATTATCGAGCGCGGAATGGAAGGATTTTCGACCAGCGAGATCAAAAATAAATGGTCACTACGAACTAGTAGTACTGGTGAACTGGTCTTTCAGGACGTGCAGGTGCCAAAAGAAAACATCCTCCCCGAAGCGTACGGTCTGAAGAGTGCGCTGAAATGCCTGGAACAGGCTCGCTATGGCATCTGTTGGGGTGCACTGGGCGCTGCCATGGAATGCTACGAAGTGGCCCGGCGCTACGCACTCGAACGAATTCAGTTCAACAGACCAATTGCCAGTTACCAACTGGTTCAGAAGAAGCTGGCCGAAATGCTTACCGACATTACGCAGGCGCAACTACTATGCTGGCGGCTCGGTACGCTCAAAAATGATGATAAGGCAACGAATGCACAGATTTCGCTGGCTAAACGTAACAACGTCGAAATGGCGCAGCGAGTCGCTTCTCATGCCCGTCAAATTCTTGGGGCTATGGGTATATCGGGCGAGTATCCAATTATGCGCCATATAATGAACCTTGAGTCGGTCAGTACGTATGAAGGTACGCACGATATTCAGCTTCTTATTTTGGGCGCAGAGATTACAGGAATGCCCGCTTTTAAATGATTGAATAACTGCTCAGTTATTCAATCATTTAACGAGCCGATCATTAATCATTCGCCTGATACGTAACCACATCGATACCGATGCCGTTGGGATCTACCAGCGCAAAATGCCGGTCGCCCCAGGGTTCATCACGCAGGTCGATGGCGATAGGTACTCCTAATTTTTGTATACGGTCGTATTCTTCATCAACATCTGCTACTTCAATGGTAAGATAAACGCCTTTGCCAGCAAATTCAGGTTGGAAAAGTGGCTGTTGTGAGGGGTGGTCAGGTAGCAGAAAGCTTACTTCTGCCTGCTGGTCAGGTGTGTGCAGCAGCAGATAAAAATCGTTTTCGAACGTAACGCCGAAATTCAGTACGTTGCAGTAGAATGCTTTGGTTTCGGCTAACTTCTGGGTGATAATGCCTGCGTTTAATTTCATAACGATAGCGTTTTTTATTGACTAAGTACGGCTAAATGATGAGCAACCAATACCATCAGCGCGCGATCAACCTTTCCTATGTTCGAAGGATTGATAATCGATCAAGTCACGGTGCATAAAGATTGGCTTGTCTGTCACAAAGATCAACGCCCCTGCTGACAACAGTATGTCAGTAGAAATGGTGATTTATGATGAGCTATGAGCAAGGTCATACCACACTTATGAGAGGGTGAGCGGAATAGTGCGATTGAAGTTCATCGGCCAGCGATTGCATGATATTACGTAGCTCTTCAGGCTGTTCAATAACCACAGACTTGCCGTACATAAGTAGCCAGCGAGCGAGTCCTTCCAGATAAGGCGTTTGAAAAAACATCCTCAAATAATCCCCTAAATCCTCTTCGCTCTGAAAGCCGTAGGCATGCCTTTGTTCGTGCATGTAGCGCGTAACGGATTTTGGAAAGACAATAGTCGCTTCAACCAGTGGCCAATCCGCTCCAATTCGGTTCAGATATTCCTGTAAGGACAACCGTTCCGGGCGGGAGAACCGCTGACCTGTGTCGATGAGCCGCCGTATGCGGTCAACCCGGAAATCGCGGTAATCCTGACGGGTGCGGCAAAAGGCAATCAAATGCCAACCCATCCGATAGTGGTGAAGCCCAACCGGTTCAACTTCGCGCTGGGTTTCCGCATCGTTGTACTGCGAATGATACTGGAGCTGGAGTACGTGGTTCTGCGCAATGGCATGCTGAATGTGCGTCAGTAATCCGTCGGAGTAGGGTTGCCGATACGTGTATCTTGCTACGTTAATATGGGCGTCCAGATCATCTAAACGCTCCTGGTCCGAGCGTTTCAGGACGGATTTTATTTTATATAGCGCCGAATCAAATTCAGTACGTACCGACTGATCTGTCCATCGTTCAATGAGTTTACTTCCCATGAGCAGCGCATTCGCTTCGGCACTGGTAAACATAACGGGGGGCAGGTGGTAATCCGTCAGAAAATAACCGACACCGGCTTCGGCTCCAATTGGCACGCCTGCTTCTTCCAGCGAGCGAACGTCCCGATAAACGGTGCGAAGGCTGATGCCAAAGCGATCGGCCAGCTCCTGAGCCCGAACCACTCGTTTGGTTTGCAGATGAATCAGAATGGCAGTAAGACGATCAAGGCGGTTCATAGGTGGATGAGCGTGATACGTATCGCAAAATACAACCTTTCTGTTGAACGAGTAAGGTCTTTTTTACGTAGATGAGTCAGTACGTTCTTAAGAAATTAATTCCTATGGATATCCGTAATAACACGCATCAGCGCCGGTTCGAAGCAGAAACCGAGGGGAAACTTTCTATCATTGAGTATCGGCGTGTCGACGATGATACTCTGGCTCTTACCCATACCGAAGTCGATCCGAGTCTGGAAGGAAAAGGAATTGGGTCTAAGCTGGTTGTAAGCGTGCTGGAGTATGTTGAGCAGAATGGCCTGAAAATAGTACCGCTGTGCCCGTTTGTTTCAGCGTATCTTAAACGCCATCCTGAATGGAACCGGGTAGTATCCACGCTTTATAATGTGAATGATTTCTGAGTAGTAAGAATAAATCAGCCACACTCGGTCGTTACGCTTGAATCATGCTGAAAATCAGTGCAATTTTTAAGCCGTGTCCTATATTGATCACGGCTTAAAAGACGATACCCATTTGCAAGCCCAGGGTGAACGAGGCCGCATGATCATTGCCAAAACGCACAGGAAGCGGCACGGCAACAAAATAGCTGTTGGTTGGGCCTTTACGGACGATTTTGTTGAGTACGGGCGTAAATCCGTACCGCCCCGATGTTTCAAAGGCCAGTCGGCTGGCTAGCGTAAAGTCATGCCCAAGATTGATTAATATACCCGGATGAAACAGTACGTTGGCGACCCGGCTAGTTCCATTTTCGGCACGGATAGTCGGGACGATTTCTACCGAGAAACCCAGTTTTGGGGTCTTCCAAAGATTTAGACCTATGGGAAAACCTACTACGTAGTAGCGATCAAAATTAGTTTCCCTACCAGTTTCATTCCAGGTAACGAGCGGGTGTAACACGCCCAGATAACCAGCCATACGCGGATACACCGGCGCGACAGGCGCTGTTGCTGGTGACGTTTGAGCGTATACTTTGGCTGATAGAGTTAACAGCGCGATAACGGATAGCAGTAAGAAGCCAGTTTTTAGATTCGTCGGCTTCCGGAAAGACGCGGCTGGGAAGAAGTAGTAAGTTTTGTTCATCGAATGTATAGCCTTTTTGCAAGAATATGCATTCGGTCAGCTGCCAAATAGAACGGATTCTACTCGTTTGTATCTGGTTTACTTTTTTGCCGGTTTTTTCGGTATTCAGAGGGATTTTGCCCCATCTGTTGTTTAAAAATGCGGGTGAAATGACTTTGATCCGAGAAACCAGTCAGGTAAGCGATTTCGGTCAGGGTATAGGGGGTTGTTTCCAGCAATTGCAGTGCTTTCTCGATGCGTAGCTTCCGGATATATTCCCCAAAAGATAAGTCATCAAAATAACGGGCAAAAGTGCGCGAAACATAAGCTGGGTTAACATCCAGACTTTGCGCCAACTCGGTTAATGAAAGCGTCAGGTTAGTATCCATCTGATCCTGAATGGCTTCTTTCAGGCCCTTAACCCAGGCGGGGGGCTTTCGGTTGCCGGTTGGTTTGAGATACGTGTGTAACACCTGTAACAGAAGTCGTTCGGTAGGCGTTTGGGTATGCCTGGCGGTTTGCAGGTGTTTAGCCCAACTGTAGAGCGCATCGTAAATGATCAGACCTTGTGTCAATAATTGCTGATCATCGGTACTATTAAAGGCCAGCCCCGCCGAGATGGCCCACAGACCTGCTGATTGGGCTGCTATCGAATGGTTGTCAGTGTCTGCTCCGCGAATAATGGGCGCCATTGCCTGTAATGCTGGATCAGTCAGCTTGTGTTTCTGGAGAAAGTAATCGAAGGTGCACCGGTCCTCATAATGCGTGTATTCAACGCCGGGGATATCAAAGGGAATTGCATCCAGATTTTTTGCCTGCTGAAGCACCTGATCTTCAGCCACAAAAAAAACGGCGGCCTGCGGATCAATGAATCGTTTGATGAGCCAGGGACAGGCTAGCCGATCTATTTTGGGGTGTTCTCTAGTGATCCAGTTCATGCCACGAACTTACTGTAAATGCCTCTGATTGACGATATAAAATGGTGATGGCCTGGCGTTGGTCAACTCGTTAAGCTCATTGTGAAAAATCCGTTGTTACTTTCTTTATTTTTTTCTGGGTTTGGGTGCATGAACGGGCGAAATACGATCCCCTGTTTTCACCCATCGCCAGATGTCGGTAGCCAGGGTCGGATAAATCGATATGCCAACGCTGTAATAGCTGCCGTTGAAATTTTGGTCAATCGCCGTTCTGAACACTACCACCCGGTAGCCAAGTTGTGCGCTAAGGCCAACCCACCGGGTGGCTCGCCATTGCCCATAAATCCCCAACTGCAACGGAACCAGGAAACTTTGTTTGGTGCGATCGATGGGGACTTCCCGTTGTAAACTAGTTGGTAAAGCGTAGGCCACTCCGCCCCCCACTTCAATCGGAACACTGACTAGCCATTTCTTATTGTTTGTGATATTCCGCCAATACATCAGACTCATAAACCACATGTCTGTACGCGTATAGTAATCCAGATTGATACGTTGGGCGGCATCGCGTCGCCAGTCTATAAGCTTTAGATACGTAGCGTAGCTGATCCAGTAATAGCCTAATGTGATTTGATGGCGCTTTTGGCCGTACGTAATGCCTGCATTAACACCCCACACGTTAATACGTTGGTTTTCAAGGAATGAATTTCGAAAATCAAGGTTAAAGGCAGGCCTGATTTTGGAATGCGCAAAGGAAACCGTATCGGTCGACGGGATTGAATCGAGCCGGGGATTTAATAATAGAAGTGTAAAAAGACCAACCGCAATCATAATGCTCTACTAACCAGAAAACCAATTTTTGGTTATGGAGACAGTCCGTTTAGAATTCAACGTGGGTACGTAGTGCGAACAAATTTACGGAGCCACGATCACTATTGTAAGCGGGATGCTGAACCAGTTGATAATCAAGTGTTAAATAAAGCGTATGAGCTAAACGGGCTTTATAAAACAGCTCAATAATATTCTCGGGTTTATAATTTGGCAGGCTTCCATCGCCCAGCATAAACCCCGAACCGCCCGCATTCAGAAAAGCAGCATGTTGCGACGATATACCGTTTTGGGCTACAGCTACACCTACGGCATCTTCTGTACGGTGCCATCGACTACCGCCAATATAGGCGCCCAGTGTGAAACTACGATCAATTTCTGTAAAGGCCCACGTAGCGGTCTTTCCATTGTTCCAACTGATTCGTCCGAAGATGCCACCCATTTCACCAAGTGGTTGCTCAACATTCAGGCCAAACCCATATTTAACACCACCGTAGTTTGTTCCGGTCAGGATATAAGGCGGGTCGGAAGGGTAGACGCCGGTTTGCAATAATTGAGTTGCAAATGCGTACGTGGGGGCTTTCGTTACGTTCCGGAACGCCAGCAATCGAACCGTGCCGGGCAGACGTAGTAAGTTGAAATTATGTTCGAGTTCGAGGGTTAAGGCATTGGCTTTGTTGATGTTCCAGTCCAGTACGTTGCCGTTGGCTCTGATCGGCATGAGTGAAGCCGCTGCCCGAACCGCGTAGGTCGGTCGAATGTATTCGGCCACAAAACTCCACGTATACCCACGCGTATTGGCCGGATAATCCCAGGCGCCCATGTTCATCAGCGACCAGTTGAAAAACTGACTGCGCGGATCGTGCGCATACGTATTGTTGTCGAACATATCGGCAATGGAGATTTTTCCAGCCGTTAGAACAATTCTGGATGACGGAATGGGCTCTTCTACCTGATTCACTCCTGATTGAGCATCTTTGGAGCCACTTCTGCCCAGCGGAATAATCTGTTCAATATAAAACCGGGCGATATACAAAGCGGGTCGGGCGCTGCCAATTCGAAACGTTTCGCCGTTTGGAAATCCGGCGATGCCTACAGCCGGTGCGTAAAGACTTTCATCATTGGGCGACTGACTGTTGCGGTGGCCAACACCCCGCCCACCGGCCAGCTCAGGGTTTACGTAAACAGCAGCTCCGCGCCACAAACGACGGCCCAGAAAAAGAGTTGTGGTAACCGAAAGGGCCGTATCAGGTTGGTCGCTTAGCGTATTCAGGCCGTTATAGCCCGCACCGTTGAAGCGTGCGTGGCTCTGTGCAATGGTGGTGAATTGAAAATGGAGACTCCAGTTTTTTAGCGAGTCAAGGTAGTTATTGTCATTGTCTTGTTGAGCCTGAACCGACGCGGTTGAAAGGAAGAAAAACAGACTGAACCAACGTATCAAATCTTTGTCGTGTAGCATGTAATACAATAAACAGAAGAACGGGCAGCGTGTTAGGTTATACGCCTGATCGCAGTAGATAGCCGACGCCCATCGCTGTGTGGATGAGTTTCCGGTCATAACCCCGGTCAATTTTTTTACGTAAAAAGTTAATATACACTTCTACTTTATTGGTGTTGCAGGCCGCACTGCTCTCCCAGACTTTTTCAAGAATCTGCGCTTTCGTTACCACGCGCCCTGCGTTTTCAACCAGATACGTGAGTAATTGAAACTCCCGAGCGGTTAAACTAATGCGCTTACTGGCGCGATAGGCCGCTTTTTCGGCAACGTTTAGTTCAAGATTGTCGATACTTAGAATCGTGGGGGCATTGAAACCGCCTGTTCTTCGGCGGTGTAGCGCATAAATACGTGCCAGCAACTCGTCCGAGTCGCAGGTTTGCACTACGTAATCGTCTGCTCCAGCATAAAGACCTCGTGCCGTATCAGCTGGGCTTTTCTGGTTTGATGTGAGCATAACCGGCGTTGAATCGTTTTCCTGACGTAACCGTCGAATCACATCAAATCCGTTCATGCGGGGTAATTCGGTATCTACTAAAATTAGATCGAATCGAGCGTGCATCGCCATAGAAAGACCCGTATAGCCATCGGTTGCTACTCGTAACACGTACTGACGTTCAAGCAGAGTTCGATATAGAGAGCCAAGATAGGCCGTGTCACTTTGGATCAGTAATATTTTCATGTGCCGATAGCCAATTGAATTTATTTAGGCCAAAAGTGTTACGGTCACTTTAAATCGGCTTTAAAGTTTGGTTAAAACTTGTTTAAAATTAGAGACGGTCTTATTCCCTTGATTAATACGTATCGGTTTTTAAGAAAGAATTAATAATTCTTTAACCACGCCTTAACAGCGAAGCGACTACTTGCTGCCCAATCAAGCGCATTTTAAGCTTATTCCGCATCAAGCTCATGTTTCGTTTTCGTTCGCTTCTTTTTGGGAGTACAGGTATTTTGCTCGTCTGTCTGAGTTTGTGCTCACCGTTGTCCGCACAAACGCCAGCGACGATTCCCGCTGCTGATACAATTCGCCAGAGTTTGCCACAACTTGAGCAGCAATTTCTGGAGCGTAATTTTCAATTACTTGCTCAACGCTACCAGATCGACCTGTCTGATGCGTCGATCACGCAGGCGGGGCTGCGACCGAACCCGAATCTCTGGTTTCAGGGAAACCTCTATAATCCGCAGACGCATAAAGTACTTCCGTTCGGGCGCCCTTCGCAGGCAGATATCGATGCGGGCGTATTTAACAGCGGATACTATGCTGTACAACTTCAGCAGGTCATTCAACTGGCTGGGAAACGTAGCAAACTAGTCGCTCTGGCTGAAAGCAATAAATCGCTGGCACAATTAGCTTTTCGCGACATTATGCGAACCTTGCACTATCAGCTTTACACGACTTACGCTAACCTGTATTACGACCTGCAAACGTTACGTCTGTTCGACGATGAGCTGGTTCGACAGCAGCGATTAATCGAATCGTATCGGATTGCACTCCGCTCCGGGGGCGTAGCGCCTTATGAAGTAACCCGACTTGAGGTAGCGATTCATGATCTTCAGGCAAATAGTGCCAATATTCATACGCAAGTGGCTGACGAGCAGGCTACGTTACGTGTATTGTTGCGTCAGCCAGCCAGGACATTTATTCTACCCACCGAATTGCCTGATCTGAAGACGACCCTTCCGCAGTTGTCAGTGGCCCTCGATTCGGCGCAGGCCAACCGACCTGACATTAGTATTTCGCAGGAACAAATCAATAACGCGCAACGCAGCCTTGCGCTGGAAAAGGCACGTCGCACTCCTGACCTGACTACGGGTATATTGTTTGAAAAATACGGAAATGCCTATGCGAATTTTTTAGGGTTTCAGGCATCAATGGATTTGCCAGTCCGCAACCGAAATCAGGGAGCTATCCGGGCTGCCGAAACTACGTTGAAAAGTGTAACCAGTGGTTTGGAAAATCAGCAGACAGTGGTTCAGAGTGATGTGCTGAATGCCTATGATAAGCTCACTACGTATTATCAGCAGTTGAACGCTCGCCCCGAAGGGTATCTGGACCGGATCCAGAACATCTCTATAGAAGCTACGAAAGCCTACAACGCCCGCACCATTGGTTTGCTGGATTATCTGGACAAGATCCGGACGTATCAGCAGGCACAACTGAACAACATTACGTTGCTGAATAATATCTATAACACGCAGCAACTGTTAAATTTTACAACCAATACGCGGTTCTACTAGGCTGTTAAACTATGATTCAACTAATGGGGACTGCCGGTTCAGTTACAGATGGCTTTTGACGTAATTGTTTTGTTGTCTTACGCGAACCGTCATGGCTCCAGCCCGGTGGACCAAAAATATAGCCCAGTGCATTACGAATCGAACCCGCCCGTCGAATATCCTGTCCGATGGCGGTCCATTCGTGAAAAGCAATACGTATTGGATTGTGAGAATTGACGTTAGTCGTCAGGCCATACGTTGGTCGATTTCGCTCTGGTTCAAACGTACCGAATAGTCGATCCCAGATGATAAGAATGCCCGCATGATTTTTGTCCAGGTAATCCAGGTCAGAGCCGTGGTGGACGCGATGATGAGAGGGCGTGTTGAAGATAAACTCAATTGGACCCGGCAACTTATCAATTAGCTCTGTATGAATCCAGAACTGATACAGTAAACTAATCGACTGCATCGTCATAATTGCCAGTGGGGAGAAACCAACGAGTGGCATCCATATCCAGAAGATAAACGCACCACTAATATTTCCTGTCCAGGTCTGACGTAGTGCGGTGCCCAGATTATACTTCATCGATGAATGGTGCACTACGTGAGATGCCCAGAAATATCGACTGCTGTGGCTGATTCGATGGAACCAGTAATAGCTGAAATCATCGGCAAAAAACAGAATTACCCACGCCCACCATTGAGTCATGTCAATGGTAAATACGCGAAATTGATAGACGAGAGAATAAGCCCCGAAAACGATGGCTTTTCCGACGAAGCCAATGATTACGTTGCCAATACCCATAGCCAGGCTGCTGGCTGTGTCTTTAACATCGTAATAATCTTTCTGTTGCTTTGCCGTTATTAACACTTCAATAGCTAATAGGACTACAAAGCCAGGAATCGCGTACTGAATCAGATCCCTCATATTATTTCTGATTTTTATGCAAGTTACGTTATTGCGAACAAGGTTTCAATAAGCAGAAAGTCAGATTACACACAAAACGGTCCGCCGTTGCGGTGCAAAGTACAGAGAGTTTTCTCCATGTAC
>NZ_JBMDWV010000049.1:0-13535 GCF_048594605.1 Spirosoma sp. | reverse complement strand
CCAGGCCGTTACGCCATCGTCCCGAATCATCCACAGCACCAGCAAAAACCAGCCCAGAAAACCCGATACTCCAAACAGGAACCGATCGAGCCAGCGATCGACTTTGCCAGCCACTACGTAGCGCCGGATGGTAAACAGCGCCACCGCCACGCCCAGAATCAAAAACACTACGTCGGGATCGAACAGGAACGGCACCTGCTGACGAAATAGCTTCTGAGCCGCAAAAATCGTTTGTTCCCCCTGCACCAGGGGTATGGACTGTCCGTTGGCCTGGCGTAACGTAGCGCGGGCGAACTGGTCATGCACCTGGTCGGGAAGGTACATGGCGCGCCAGCCGTCAGTCTGCTCATCGGCGGGTTGTCCAATCGCGAGGTTCATGCCCAACTGGTACCAGGGCTGCTCATTTAAGTAGTCGTTCATCAGATCCCGGTACGATTTACCCGTCATCCGCGACCGCGACGGTATGGTCAGACTGTCTTTGCAGGCTTCAACAATCATATCGCGGGGACGAGTGGCGCAGTTATCGTAGTAAAACTTGTACCGGTACAGACGATTTTCGGGCAAATAATTCTTCTCCAGCGCGGCAAATAGTTGCTGCCGCTGGGCCAGTGACAGGTTAAGCTGCTGTTCGCGGATGCTCCGGTTGTTCTGCTGGTAATAATAAATGACCTGATACAGGTTATGAACCGACAAAAAATAAGGAAGCGTACCGCGCAGAAATTTGAGGATAAAATAGTCGGCTCGATAATCAAATCCACCGTAACTATAATCCCGGTCGATACCGAGCAAAGGATCAATAATCCGGATTTCTGTGTGCCCAAACGCAGACGAAATATCATCATCACCAGGTCCGTAGGTGATCAGACTAACCTTTGATGAAGGAGAAAGCGTTTGACTAACGGACGTATTTTGACCAAATGACGAATGAATAATGAGTGATAAACACAGGAAAAGTAGTAAGCAACGTATCCTCTTCCCGTTTATCGATTCACGCCCTAGATCCCGTGCCCCGTGCCCGACGCTCTGCGGTAATTTATTCATCTTCTTCCTCCTCATCATCGTAAGCAGTTTCACCCTTTCGCCGGGATGCCCCGTCCCCCTTTCCGCTTTTGTCCTTTCGGCTTTCTCCCTGTACACAGACAACAATCTCACCTTTGATGGTTTTTTGGCCAAAATACGTAATAAGTTCCGACAATGGGCCACGTTGGGTTTCTTCAAATACTTTGGTCAGCTCACGCGAAACGCTGGCGGGTCTGTCAGGACCGAAAATTTCCGAAAACTGCTGAAGTGTTTTCAACAGGCGATGCGGTGATTCATAAAAAACCATCGTGCGCTCCTCCCCCGCCAGTTCGCCGAGCCGGGTCTGGCGTCCTTTTTTGTGGGGTAAAAATCCCTCGAACGTAAACCGATCATTCGGCAACCCCGAGTTGACCAAAGCGGGCACAAAAGCCGTTGGCCCCGGCAGACACTCCACCGGAATATCGTTTTTGATACACTCCCGCACGAGCAGAAACCCAGGGTCAGAGATTCCCGGCGTACCGGCATCCGACACCAACGCGAGCGTTTTCCCTTCTTTCAACTGCCCAACCAATCGCTGTACGGTCTGGTGCTCATTAAAAATATGGTAGCTGTGCAGTGGCTTACTGATGCTGAGGTGACGTAGTAAAACCCCCGAGGTGCGCGTATCTTCCGCCAGAATCGCATCGACACTCTGAAGAATCTTAACCGCCCGGAGCGTAATGTCGTCGAGGTTGCCGATGGGTGTCGGCACGAGAAACAATTTCATGCTGCAAAAGTAGTGGATAGTCGCTAGTCAACCGTCAGTCGTTCGATTGATTCTGTCTATCAACCAGCCCCCTTAGCTGTTGACCAGTTTGTCGATCGCTGCGGCCAGTTTTCGGTCCTTGTCTGTTACTACGTTGCCGGCATCGTGCGTTGAGAGTTTGATGGTCACCTGATTGTAAACGTTTGACCACCAGGGATGATGGTTCATTTTTTCGGCGATCAGCGCTACGCGGGTCATAAAGGCGAAGGCTTCGCTAAAATCGGCGAACTGAAATTCGCGGGTTAACTGGTTGTCCTGTTCCTGCCACATAAAATGATACGTTTGGTGGTTACTCATGGCTAAAACGGCGGGACGGTTGCGAGTGTTTCTAGTGGGGGTGTTTTGGTACGTTCTGGCATTCAATTAGTGCAGGGCCAGAAAGGTGGCTTTCAATTTTTAGGCAGTAAAATTCCCTGATAATACGTATCCTGCCCTAAAATCGAATTGGCCCCATTGAACATTTTCCAGCGAAATACACCAAATGTTAATTATCTATAAAACAGGCAGTTATTAACAGATTTTAACAACACGATCGGCATAAGACAGCAGCACCGCTACGTAGTTTTGGCGAGTTCTTACACAAACTTCATATCGCTAACTTCTACCGCTTATGCTTCCCTTCAAACGCCTGAATCTGCTTGCGGGCTGGTTTACTTTCGTCGTTGCCTTCGCTACGTATGCCCTGACCGTCGAACGCACGGCCAGTTTCTGGGACTGTGGCGAGTTTATTGCTTCGTCTTTCAAACTCCAGATTCCTCATCCACCCGGCGCACCTTTGTTTTTGCTGACAGGCCGAATCTTTTCCATGCTCTCGCTGGGCGACCTGACGCGCGTTGCTTACTGGATAAACATGGCATCGGTACTGGCCAGCGCCTTTACCATTCTGTTTCTGTTCTGGACGATAAGCCTGCTGGCTCAGAAGCTGTTACCAAAACCAGAAAACGATTATACGCCAGCGGATACGTGGCTCATTCTGGGGACAAGTGCGGTGGGCGCTCTGGCCTACACGTTCTCTGATACGTTCTGGTTTTCGGCCGTAGAAGCCGAAGTGTACGGTATGTCGTCGTTTTTTACGGCGATCGTGGTGTGGGCCTCCTTCAAATGGGAACGTATCAATGATGCGGCAGCCGCCAACCGCTGGCTTATTTTTATTGCCTACCTGATTGGACTGTCCATTGGTGTCCACCTGCTGAATCTGGTCATTCTCCCGGCACTGGCACTTATCTATTATTTTCACAAGTCGCCGAAACCAACATTCTGGGGAGGCATAATGGCCTTAGGAATTGGTCTGTTTCTATTAGGTATTATCAATGCGTCAATTCCTGGTTTACCGGCGCTGGCCTTCGCTGTTGAGCGATTTTTTGTCAATACGTTAGGATTCCCGTTCAATATGGGTACCATCGTCTTTTCCCTCGCGTTGTTGAGTGCGCTGGGCTATGGCATCCACTGGTCGATACGTCGGCAGCGGGTTGTCTGGAATACGTCGCTGCTGGCGGTAGCGTTTCTGCTGATTGGCTACGCGTCTTATATGCAGGTTATGGTGCGGGCTGGCTTCAATCCGCCCATCAACGAAAATGATCCCAGCGACATAAACAGGTTTCGGGCGTATCAGGCGCGGGAACAGTACGAAAGCCGCTCACTGCTTTACGGCCCGGTATTCACATCCCGTCCCATCGACCAGAAGCGGGGCGCTCCCATCTGGAAACGGGATAAGGACAGATACGTCGTTGTTGATTATTACCCCGAATACATTTACGCACCGGGCGATAAGATGCTGTTCCCACGCGTTTACAGCACCCATCTCAATCACCCACAGCTTTACCGGCAGATACTGGGCCTGGCTGAAGGTCAGAAACCGACCATGGGCGATAACCTGAAGTTTCTGTTTACGTATCAGTTAAACCATATGTGGTGGCGCTACCTGATGTGGAATTTTGCCGGGCGCGAGAGTGATGAGGAAGGCGCTGGTTTTTTAACCCCGTGGACATCCAATCAGAACGTACCGGATCTGTTGAAAGCGAACAAAGCGCGCGACAATTTTTACATGCTTCCGTTTGCGCTGGCCCTGCTCGGGCTGTTGTTCCAGTACAAACGTCGGCGAAACGATTTTGTGGTCGTTAGTTTATTATTCCTGTTGACGGGGCTTGCGCTGCAAATCTTTCTGAATTCGCCACCGTCCGAACCCCGTGAGCGCGATTACATCTACGTTGGCTCGTTCTATTTTTTCGCGATCTGGCTGGGGTTAGGTGCCATGGCCATAGTCGATGCTCTGCGTTCTTTTCTGCCCCGGTTCAAATCCGCTACGTTCCGCCAGGAGTTCGTTATCGGTATGTGTTTGCTGGTGCCCGTCATGATGTGCGTAAAAAGCTGGGATAACCACAATCGGAATCACCGGTTTCACTCCGTCGATTTTGCCAAGAACATGCTCAACTCGTGCGCTCAGAATGCCATCCTGTTTACCGAAGGCGATAATGATACGTTCCCGCTGTGGTACGTACAGGAAGTGGAAGGGTTCCGGCGCGATGTGCGGGTTTGTAACCTGAGTCTGCTGGGTACGGAGTGGTACATTCAACAGATGAAACGCAAAACATACGAATCGGATGCATTACCGATGTCGCTGGCGTTCGATCAGTTTAACAAGGGCAAGAATGACATTATTCCTTTTTACGAAGTCGACGGCGTGAAAAGCGGAATTGATCTGAAACAGTATATCGGCCTGGTCAAAACGAATAACCCAGCGATTCAGGTGCCGCTGACTACGGGCGAGATGACCAACATTCTGCCTTCGTCCGTCTTATTCCTGCCGGTTGATAAAAAAGCAGTCGAGCAGGCAGGATTCGTACCCGCACCGTTACGTCCTTTTGTAAATGATACTATGCAGTGGACCATCGGAAAAAAAGATCTGTTCAAACCTGATCTGATTATGCTCGACATGATTGCAACCAACAACTGGAAACGGCCGATCTATTTCTCCAGCACGTTAGCCAGCGAGCATTATCTGAATCTCAAGAATTACATGCAGTTAGAAGGGTACGCCTATCGGCTGATGCCAGTGGCCATACCGGGCGCAACCGATGGCTACGTCAACTCCGACATTATGTATGATACGTTGATGCACAAAACCCATTGGCGTGAATTCGATAACCCGGACGTGTATTACGACGAGACCTACAAAGGGCCGCCCGTCATTTCGGGTCGGCTGGCGTTCTTACGGCTCGCCGATCAGTTGATTCGGGAGTCGAAACCGGAAAAAGCCCGCGAAGTGCTCAATTATTCGCTGGCGGTTATGCCCGACAAGAGCCTTCCCTACGATCAGATTTCCTCCAACTACGTTCAATTGCTGTTTGCGGTGAACGATGTTAAGAAAGCGCTCACCATTGCCGATACGATGGTTACCCGCGCTGATCAGAATCTTACCTACGCCCGAACCGGACAGGGGCAGTTCAGCAACACCAACACGGATTTGTATGTGCTTCAAACCATCGTCGAAGCCTGTGAACAGGCCAATCAACCCGTTGCAGCCGCCCGCTACGAAGCCATCTTTCAGAAGCATCTAAATGCGCTGGGTTAATTCATACCATCATTTTAAGCATCTCGATCCGTTGCTCCGCTGAACGTAGCGAAAGAACACAGTGGCTGTTACGTTCAGTTAAGCGATACTAAGCCGAAACGGTCATTCCGAATCTAGTCGTATGTTCGGAATGACCGTTTTCCGCACAGTAGTCCTTAATTCCATCGAGGTTTCAGTATGACTACGAGCAGCAGAAATAAGCCATACAAAAACCCAGGAACGGCAGGAATGATTAACAGAATCTTTGCCAGTATGCCATACTGGTTCATCTGCAACCAATAAGTACCCAGCATAAGAGTCCCCAGACCTGCCAGTATAAGACTCCACAAGCCCCCATTTTCGGACGAGACAGTTCCATCACTTAGCCCGATGAAGTAGAAAACAACAAAAACGAGGGTGATGACGGCATCGATACCCCATAAAATCCAGAACAAAGCCATGCGTTACGTATCAGTTAAAGGTGAAATTAGTTCAGTGGACGCTGTCGTCCGCATGGCGAAATTGATACGTGTAAGTCTGGAACGCCAGCCCGAATTAATAGTTGGTGGCCTTTGAGCAATAACAAACGGTGTAACGGAGCGGACCGGGTTCGCTGTTGGCTCCGTTTTCTTCCCTGACCGTACGAGTGTGTAGCCTATTGCTTACCCTGAACTGCTACGTAGCGGCCTGCTACCCAAGAATTTTCTTCAGCATGGGTGGCTCTTATAAAAGAATAAATCGGATTGGTCTAAACGTTCTTAGTGCATTCCCTGAAGTTACGCCGATTTCAGCTCTTGGCTGGACAAGACTGTTTATTGCTGTTTTTCGAGTCGAATTTTCGCGCCACTACAGCGGGGACTCCCTGGCGGGATAAAATTATAGTCCATTCGATTCTGTGTGTAAACGTATAAGGTATTGTAGCCGCATTCGGTGCTGGGGTCCAGCGTTACAACATACGTGATCGTACCATCACTTGCTTTCTGACTAGTTATAGCCGCATCCGGATACGATAAATTCTGGCCAGGTGAGTATTTCCCGTTCGCCGTTGCCTGAACGTCAACCTGCACCGATGTAGCGCTTACCCGTTTGAGTTGTAAAGTGACTGTCTGGCCATTGACGGGGTACCGCTCGGGCGAACTCCCCTGTGTAAATGTTGTGGCCTGATACGTCCCAGAAATAGCCTCAGCCGGTTCAGGGTCAGCCACAGGATCACTGGTTTGCGGTTTACAAGCTATAAACCCGGCTAATAAACCCAAAGTAGTTACGCGATGCGTAACCCGACGGAGTTGAAGAAAGATAGACATGATCGTTGAGCTTTTCTGACTACTCATTAAACAACGTCATTGTGCAATTCTAATGGAAAATTTCATTAAAAAAGTAAATCAACTGGAAGCCGATGCTACGTCTTTAGCCAGTCGAATTAGTTTTCAGGTTTTATGAATTGATTGAACATACATCACAAAGTTTGCGGGTTTAGCCACGAACTTGAAGCCATTACCCACGCGCAGTTGCATACGTAGTAGCGTAGCGTTTCTTTTAAGTTAATAATTCTAACGCTACTTACGTATGAAACGCTTCCTCTATCTGGCTCTTCTCACAACCGCTCCGGCCTGGGGTCAGTCTGTCGATTCAACCGCAGTGACCCCTTTTCCTCAGAAAAGCAATTTCCGGTCGGGGTTCATGTTCGAGCTGGGATACGGCTTTGCCATTACGCGCTTTGCGAACATGAACGCCTTTTTTCGCGACAATCAGGCGGAGTTTAACAAGAAGATGGACAGGTTTTTTGTCGCGGGCATGGGTTATCGTCGTCAGCGATTTAAGGTCACGCTTCACACTCTTTTGATGATTAGCCAGAATCTGTTACCGCCAAATCAGACTGGATCCACCCTGGTTGCCCGGCCCAAAGACATGAGTGGCCTGGATATATTCCTGGGTTACGACATCGCAAACGGGCGCAACCGGCGGTTTTTTCTGAATGCGGGTGTGGGTAGTTTCCGCTACGAATACAGCCTGTTCCGGGCTACGAATCAGCCGGTTGCGTTTCAGGATATCCTGCGCTACACTCCTCCCGGCACCGTATCCTCTCTGTATTTAACCACCGACTACTGGAATGTTAATCTGGAGATGGCGCAGCGGGAAAAGCGCAAAGAAACGCTCCAGCTGGTCGGCCGGGTTGGTTATCGACGCAGTTTTCGGCCACGAGCCTGGCAATCGGACGCCTATCAATTAACAAATGCCCCACTAGACCGGATTAGCCAGTTCTATTTTCAGCTGGGCATCTATCTTTCCCGGAACAAACAGAAATCTCCCCAGTAATGAGACCGTTTGTATTCGCTTTGTTGATGGGTTTATGGGCTGGAAACGTGCACGGCCAGCCTATCCAGACGGAACCCGCCCAGCTGATTCTTTACCGCGAAAAAGAGTTTATTTCGGGGCTGGGAAAGGCTTACCCGTTCAAGGTTAACGATCAGAAGAGAGGAAAACTGTCGCCCAACCGATACGTTCAGCTGGCGCTGCCGCCCGGTCGAGTAAAACTTGAGTTTTCCTCTGATTATTTTTCGGATAGCCAACCGCTTTGGATACGGGTACAGGCTGGCCAGACGTATTACGTTAAAGCAGCCGTAGAGGTTGACTTTATGAGTGCGCAGATGATTATGGCGCCCGTCGATGCCCAGCAGGCACGCGAGGAGCTACGCCGAATGAAACCCGAAGCCATTAGTCCTTCGGAGCAGCCCGATTAGACTGATACTCATGAAACGACGAATTGTGCCCGTATCGCTACGTCCCCTGTTGTTTGTCATCGTCCTGACGGCGTTGCTTACGTACTGGGGCTGGCTGCTCTACCGGCTAGTCGGTCCACAACTCGTTCAGGAACTGCCTGATCTGGGCAGTCTGCTCCGGTATCTCCTCGGCTGGCTTCTGTTGTTGCTGCTCATCGGTGCGCTGGCTTATCTGAACTATCGATTTGCTTACCGCCGGTGGATGCATTCGGCGAAAACCCGATTCTATTACTGGAGTTGGCTAGCCGCACTAAGCTGGCTTCTGTTTGAAGCCCTGCAAGTCCGAACGGATCGGGAGCCAACCTTCGTCGATGAAAACATACTGGTAACGCTGTTATTGATGGGGCTGATTAGTCTCTATGGTTTTATCGCCGATTCTCTGCAAACCCGCCGACAGCAACAGCTTTTGATTCAACAAAAAACGGAAGCCGAGCTGACAGCCCTGAAAGCGCAGATCAACCCGCACTTTTTATTCAACGCTCTCAATACGATCTTCAACGAAGCCCAACGGTCCGATAATCAGCTTGTTGCTGATCAGATTGAGCAATTGTCCAGCATTATGCGGTTTACGTTACAGGAATCGGCGCGTCCGTTGATTTCGATTGAGCAGGAATTTCAGTTTCTGGAGAAATACCTGGCGCTTCAACGCGCCCGGCTCCCGGACCTGGATACGTTACAGTTACGCACACAACTCGATTGGGACGGGCTACCCGCGCAACTGCCTCCCCTGCTGCTGATTCCGTTTGTCGAAAATATGTTTCAATACGGCCTAAGTTTCCAGCAGCCTTCCCGGCTGGATTTAGACGTAGCGGTTGAAAACAGACAATTACGAATGCGGGTTGTTAATACATTGGGGTCGGCTGCGAACCAGAAAGGCGGAGCGGGAACCGGCATCAAAAATACCCGTCAGCGGCTGGCGCTGCTGTATCCCGACCGGCACGAGCTGACCATTCAACAGACCGATAAACTGTTTACTGTTACGTTACGGATAGACCTATAATCCTGTATGCTACGTGCCATTGCCATTGACGACGAACCCGCAGCGCTGGATGTGCTGAGCCGATACGCCGACAAAGTGCCGTTTGTGGAGCTGACCCATACCTTTCTGAACACCACCGACGCATTGACGCATTTGCACACGCAACGGGTCGACTTGATTTTCCTGGATATCCGAATGCCCGATTTAACCGGAACCGATTTTGCCAGGCTGGTCGCTCCTCTCCGGAAGCCCATCATTTTTACGACCGCCTATGCCGATTATGCGCTGGAAGGTTTTGCATTGAATGCCCTTGATTACTTGCTTAAACCCATTGATTTTAGCCGATTTCTGCACAGTTGCAATCGGGCTTACACCCAGCAGCAGCTTCAGCAGGGAGAGCCATCGAGTATTTTTGTCAAAGACGGCTACGACTGGGTTCGTGTCAATCTGAGTGATGTGCTGTACATTCATTCCGACACCAATCTGCTTTTCATCTACGAGCAGTCGCGGCAGGTGAGTACGCGAATGACCCTAACCGAAATGATGGCAATGTTGCCGACAGACCAGTTTGTTCGGGTGCATAAATCCTACGTAGTAGCCCTCAGAGCCGTCCGCAAGCTGGAGCGACATCAGGTAACGGTTGGCCAGGCTACCATTCCGCTGGCGTCCAGCTACCGGCAATCGCTGGAACAGCGCCTGCTAAGAAAATAAAGTGTGGTAAGACAAGCCAGACATTCCAGGCTCTTGCCCGTCCAGAGCAAAGAAACGATACCCTCACTGTCTCTATTTATTTGGAAGGATCAAAAACCAGAGAACCTCAAGCCTGGTTACGGGTAAAAGGAATAACCCAGATAAACCTTACAACAATGGCAGAGACTCCCACCCAATTTCAGCCCGGCGATCAGGTTGCCCTGCTCGATGGCAGCGCACCGATGACCGTTAAATCCGTTAGTGCCGATGGCCGTACAGTTACCTGCGAAAGCAGCAACGAAGACAACCCTAAAGAAGAGGATTTTGATGCAACGAAGCTCACGAAGCTACACAGCGGTGAAGAAACCGGCGCGAAATCCTAACAACATAGGATCAAACAAAACATGTCAGTTCCAGAAGAACTGACATGTTTGACCCATGTAATAAAGCTTATCTTCTTCTCCATACGCAGGGCAAAGCGGTACCGTTGCGAATCGGTAGAAATTAATAGACAGGTTCACTTAGTTTCGTTTTCCGCCGATTCGCAACGGTATTCCGTATCACACCCAGTCGACGCCCTTCCGCAGCAAACGTAGTGTTTGTTCCTCCCGGCTATCGGGGTCGGGATGGAAGTCGTAAATCCAGTTGGCCTGTGGCGGCATACTCATCAGAATGGACTCCGTACGTCCGTTGGTTTCGAGACCAAACTTCGTTCCCCGGTCCCAGACCAGATTAAACTCCACGTAACGCCCCCGACGTAGCAGTTGCCAGTTTTTCTCGGCCTCACCAAACGGTACGTTCCGATTCTGATGCATGAAGTGCGTATAAATCGGGGCAAAAGCATTCCCCACGTCCTGTACAAAGGCAAACAGCTCGGCTTTGTGGCTGGCGTCAGCTGGCTTGAGATAATCAAAGAAGATACCGCCGACACCCCGCGTTTCCTGTCGATGGGGAATATAAAAATAGTCGTCAGCCCAAGGTTTAAACGTTGGGTAGTAGGACGAATCATGGCGATCACAAACCGTTTTGATGGTATGATGGAACCAGCGGGCATCCTCATCTACTACGTAGTGGGGCGTCAGATCGATCCCCCCCCCAAACCAGCTGTGCCCCGTGCTCATCTCAAAATACCGAACGTTCATGTGAATGATCGGCACCATTGGGCTACGCGGATGCAGGACGATGGAAACCCCTGTTGCATAAAATTCGGCGGGTTCGCTGAGCTGCAAGGTACGTAACGTAGCGTCGGTAGCTTCGCCGTGCACGGCCGAGAACCCCACACCCCCTTTTTCGATGACGTTCCCCCTGGTCAGAGTGCGCGAACGGCCCCCACCCCCACCTGGCCGCTCCCACGTGTCCTCGCGAAACCGTACGGCCGGCTGCTGACCATCTGCATCGGCCTCTTCCAGCGCCTGGCAGATGCGGTCCTGCAGATCCATGAAAAACGCGGTGATTGTTTCTTTGGTAATCGCCTGTTCTGAAGTTGTCATAATCGCAAAGATACGGTACGGATTACTCTGCCAGTTTCAGGGCGTATCGCACTGGGCGCGGTTTATCAATTAGTAGCAATAACCCACGCTCGGCCAGCTGGCGAAGAATTTTGGAGGCCCGGTAGTCCGAAATATTGATAAGCTTCGCAAAACGATCGGACGTAATGTGCTCATTTTTACGCAAGTATTGAATCAGCGTCCGCGCCATCGGCGACCGAACTAATTCAGAGTTATCCATATCTGGTGTAATAATCAGCCTGCTGGTTGGTACTGATTTATCTTTTGCCCGGACATATATCGTCCGTTTTCCGGATTCGTCTTTCACGTAATGCGGCTTTTCATCGCTTTCGGAAACGGTAATAATTAACACAACCCGACCATCAGGCGCTATTGTTTCATAACTGACCGTTAAGGCTGGTTCTACAAATCGATCGGTTGCATCCTCTATTTTACCGACTTCTCTAAATTCCGATTGAACCCCCATAATTTTTCCGTCGTCACCAATGCCAATCAGCAATGTTCCTCCCGACGTATTGGCAAAAGCGGCCAGTGTGCGGGCGATACGTGGCGCCGACGAAAGATGTCGTTTAAATTCTAAGCGAGTATGTTCTCCCTGTTTTATTAAATCGTCCAGTTGGTTTCGAGTCATAATCAGAAAACCAAGTATGAAAAGGTTTGTTAGCTTTAGTTTGATAGCCGCTTATAACCATAGCGGAAGATTATGCGAAAAGCGCTAAAATTAGCAGAGCTGTTCCCTTGCTCAGACAAACTTGTTTTGTATCAACGTTATTTATCGAATATGAACCATTATTAATATCAAATAAATAGTTCAGCCTATTTTCATTATAACGCACAAATTGTGGCGAAGCTTTTTTAAAAATAAAAACCAAAAAACTGAACGCATAACTTTGTCATATGCCTGGACCGGGCAACAAAAAAGCGGACAAGTGGCCCGCTTTTTTACTAGTCAAAAGTATATTTCAATTCAAGTGAACATGCATAATTTTAACAGGTACGTTATTCCGATACAGATGCCTGGCGCCTGCGTCCACGTGGTTTACCGGTGTATTCCGGCTTAGGGGCATCGGTAGATAGTTTCAATTCAAATCCAGTTATACCTGCTTCATAATCAAAAGGTTTTACAATAAATTCATGCTTTTCCTTGGCGTAATCAATACCCCCTTTCTGTAGAATATAAGCCAATGAAATACTGTGACTTTTTGCTCCTTTCGACAATTCGAATGTCTCTTCTTCGCCTTCAGTGCCTGGAATTAGAAAGAGTGACTTAATTTTACGCTTGCCTTCCTGCGTGCCGATCTTGAAACGCTTATTCTCTGGATCTAACCCTATCTGAGCAATCGCTTTATCTGGAAAAACAAGCTTACCCGCTGCGGAAACATAGCCCTTAATGGGCTCTGCCTTAACCGTACTTTTCTTTACTTTCTTTGTTTCTTCGCTATTCTCATCCGGCGAGAAGAATCGAATTTGTTTTGCTTTCATTCGACGACGTATGTTATTTTTTGGATATCGACTTCGCGCAAATATAAGCGTATGAATTATAAAAAATAAAACAACAATAAATATGCTGTAAATTTTCAGCAACTCATCCGTTGGCTTGTTTCTGATTACCTATTTATGATTGAATGAATGGACTTTATGCGGGCACCTTGTTGAGTAACTATTGTGCCTATCTTACTAAGCATCTATAAGAATTTTTAAAGACTGTATTTAATCGAGTCCGCATCCAGCAGGCAACAGGTTTACCGGTTCGCTAAAAATCCAATAAATTTCCTGCCGTATCATGTATGTACTTTTCATGGATCTATCCTTTTTACGTTTTGTTTTTAAATCCGCTCTTTCCAATTCTCCATCTATAAATAATTTTAAGTTTAAAAATTTTGCAGATAAAAATAGTATCTATTTTAGATGAATACGAGCCGATTAGCAGCAGAAATGCTACGTGTGTGTCGGCTACTCAAGCCTGCGGCAAAAATAATTTGCGCTGAATCCGTTGGTATAAATAAGTGAAGGCGGCTTTTACAATATGAACGCACTCGGTAATAATGAAATCGCTACCCGTTATTGATCTATTTGTTATTGGCCTCTATCTGGTCGGCATGGTGGCCGTAGGAGTCTATTTTTCCCGGAAAAATCAAAGTTCCGGTCATCAGAACGCGGATCAATTTACAACCGCTTCCGGCAAGATTCCGGGCTGGGCCAT
>NZ_JBMDWV010000048.1:0-5022 GCF_048594605.1 Spirosoma sp. | reverse complement strand
GCTTAATAATTGTTCCTCCAAATCTCGTTACAGGCTTAGACTATCTCAATAAGTATATAAAGGCTTAGTCACATCCAGAGCAAATACCCGACCAGTTATTTGATTTTATATGGATATTAACTCCATCGGTCTTACACAATTATCAAGTTTATTCATCCTACACAGTACTGACATGAATAACTTTCTTACCTCTTTTAATTCTTCTATACAGTCATTAGCACCATCGAACTTAAAATATTTTGCTCCTTATGTTTCAACTATACATGTCTGTTTTTTACCTTTGACTTTCACAATTACCTCGATAAGTAGTGATATATGCTATACAGAATAATATTTTGTATAATTACATATAATACTGATTATCAGGTTTTTATACAAGCCTTTATAAACAATTACTTTATCTAAATGGTTGACAAAATTGAGAATTTATGGTCTAACAGGGAATTACTAGCTAAACCTGAGTCCCTACAAATTGTTCGGGATGTTATTAGTCAATTAGATAGTGGAGTCCTACGAGTAGCTACCCCATCCACGGATGAAGCTGGCGAATGGAAAGTTAATGAGTGGGTAAAAAAAGCAATTCTTCTATATTTCATTAGTCAACAAATGAGACCGGAAGAGGTAGGCATCTTTACTTTTAATGATAAGATTCCTTTAAAAAACAAGTTTGAAGAGGCTGGGGTCCGAGTAGTACCTCCAGCTGTAGCCCGGTACGGATCCTATCTGGCTAAAGGAGTAATTCTAATGCCATCTTACGTAAATATTGGCGCTTATGTGGATGAACGAACCATGGTTGATACATGGGCAACGGTTGGCAGCTGCGCTCAGATTGGTAAAGACGTGCATCTAAGTGGGGGAGTAGGCATTGGTGGAGTCTTGGAACCACCACAGGCAGCTCCAGTGATAATTGAGGACGGCGCATTTATTGGCTCAAGGTGTATTGTTGTTGAAGGAGCCAGAATTAGTAAACGAGCCGTGCTGGGAGCTGGGGTTACTATAACAGGTTCATCAAAAATTATAGACGTAACGGGTGCTAAACCCGTAGAATATAAAGGTTATGTCCCTGCTAATTCCGTAGTTATACCTGGTAGCTATGCTAAGCAATTTCCTGCTGGTGAATTTCATGTACCTTGTGCTATTATTATTGGCCAACGGAAATCATCTACAGATTTAAAAACTTCACTTAACGACGCGTTACGTGAAAATAATGTTTCTGTATAGTTTACATGTTATCGTAAATTTACAGTTCATTATATTAATTAATATAGTTTACATATAAAAATGGCAACGATTACAAATTAAAAAGTAAATCATTGCCATTTTTATATGTAAACTATTTATACTAGAATAGGACATGTAAATTATTTACGTTTATATTTGTCGTGTTAAACTATATATAGTTTACTCTCATGACTATTAATGATAAAATTAAACAGATACTCATCGATAAAAACTTCACGCCATCTTACTTTGCCGATGAGATTGGTGTACAGCGATCTAGTATCTCACACATCTTATCAGGGCGTAACCGACCTAGCTTTGATATTATTCAAAAAATAATTCGTCGCTTTCCTGAATTAGGCTATGATTGGATTATGGAAGAAGATAATCAACCAAGCACGACCGCTATTCACAATAACTATCCAAATCGAGGCAGCATGCCTCGTTTGAATTCGGATCGATATAAATCGTCAGAATCGTTACAACTCCCTTACGCTCCTAATGGTATACGGAGCCAGCGTACTGAAATTCCACCCGTGTCGTCAAGTCCTGTTACTAGTACTGACCAAGCCTCCGCTGGCGGGCTTGACCAGACACCAACTGCAGAAAAGAAAGTTGAACGAATTCTGGTTTTTTATGCGGATGGTTCTTTTAGAGAATTTACCCCAGCGGTATAGACAATCACATAATCCAGCCAATGATTATTCTAACCACTTTTCGGCAGAAAACAGATTGCTTCCGAAATAAAAAATAGATTCTTCATGAACAGAAAAAGCTACTGCAACAAGCACTGTGCTAGTAGTTAAAATTCAGCTAGAATTATTTTTTCCTGTCTAAAATATTATCTTTAATAAGTATACCGTTAAAAAAAAGGGCCATTTCCAATACGTATAAGGCCTTTTTGAGAACAATCCCCCTAACTGTCTGTAAAGCAATACTTTAGTGTTCCACGTGGATATGTTGTGGAAAAGGTTGTGAATAACTCAACCATTTTTTGTTATATAATTTATATTATGTTAAGTAGATTACTATTTAAATAGGGTCAGTATCGGCATACTAACCCTATTTAACCTTGAGCTCTACTCTACACAATTAATCTTTTTCTCTTCGTATTGCTTGAGAATATTCTGTGTGTTATTCAAGTTCTCTACTAATTCCGGCTCTTCTTTTACTGCTTTTGCCTTTGTAAAATATGGAAGCGCCTGTTTGAATTTTCCACACACTTTACCATCTGCTTCCTTACCACTCTTAGCGTATTCGTTCATATCCATCTTATCAACTGAACGCTTCATCTCAACAGCTTCATTGAATACGAATACGCCCATGTTGTAATTAGCATCATAGTTATTTGGATCAACGGCTAAAGCTTTCTCCAAATACTGCTTTTCCATCGCTTTGTTTTCAGCTTTCTTTTGTTTGAGCTCAGCTAACTTCTTTTCTGCATCGGCAGCCCCAGATGCACCTGCAGCCGCTTCTTTAGATGCAGCCTCCAGTTTAGCAACCTCAGCTTTTTGATCGACCACACGTTTCTGCACATCAGCTAACTGGCGCTTCAGTTCAGGAGTAGGCCGCTTTTTAATAGCAGCACTTAAACGAGCAACCTCGGCATTGTACGTATCTAAAATACTTTTTCCGTCAGCCAATTGCTTTGCCGCATTCCCTCCTTTTTTCGTTTCTCCTTCCAGCTTACGAATTTCTTCGTCTCCTTTGCCAGCTATATTGTTATAAACAATTGACAAATTCACCAGATTCTGAACGTTGTTAGGATCTTTCTCTACCATCTGCTTCATGCCGGAAATAGCATCATCCATTCGGTTTGACGACAGCATGATATTAATTTTCTCGTTAGCGAGATCTTTGTTGCCTGGCGCTAAAGCAATTCCTTTGTCTAGAGCAGCTAATGCTTTATCAGGTTCGTTATCAGCCCGGTACAGCATAGCCAGTGAACCATAGATTGCAGCATCTTTACCACCGCCTGCAATGTATTTTTCTAACTGGGTCTTTGCCGTTGCATTGTCTTTTACCTGTTGAGCGGCTATAGCCGTGTAAAGTGGCGCTAACGTATCTTTCGGATTGATATCCCCCGCTACAGTCATAGCCTTAATCGCGTCAGGATAATTCTTAGCCTGGAATTTAGCTACGCCCTGTTGCATGAAGGCCGTGTAAAGGTTAGGACTCTTCAACGCTTCTTCAGCTTCTTTAGCTAATTTACCGGGACCACCCTTTTTGTCTTTGTCCAGTTCAATAACCTTCTTGTAAGCGTCATAAGCTACAGTAGCCGCAGCCGAATCAAGCTTTATGCTGCCACCTGCAGCAATGTTCTGATACAATTTTGCACGATCCATCCAAGTGCTGGCTTTTGTAGAAGCCTTGGCATCGGTAATATCCTTATCGCTTTTTTCTTTGTCTTTTTTCAGCGCATCCGCATTAGCTGCTGCCAAAACGTCCCCACCTTGCTGCGCGTACACGCTTCCCGATAGGCAACAGGCAACAAGAACTGAATAAATTGGTTTCATGAGTAAAATATGGGTTGTGTTTTATTTTAACGAACGAAAGTACGGAATCTGTTTGTATAAGCATCAACGACATTAAAATGTTTGAGCCGCCAGGCTGATAATTTATCAACTAAGCGGCTCAAAATCCTTTATATCAACTTATTAATCAGCAACTTCTACCTCGGCAGATACCTCCTCCTCTCCTTCCTCCTGCTTAATTTTTGTTACGGAGGATATTTCGTCCCCATCACGCAGACTGATCAGACGAACCCCCTGCGTATTCCGACCGATTACGCTAATACTGCCAACTGGGGTGCGAATCGCAATCCCTGATTTGTTAATAATCATTAGATCGTCGTTATCCGCTACGTCCAGCACTGCCACTAACCGACCAACTTTCTCGGTTACTTTCAACGTACCGACACCTTTGGCACCCCGGTTTGTAATTCGGTAACCATCAATTTCCGAGCGCTTTCCGTAGCCTTTTTCTGAAACAACCAGCAATTGTGCGTCAGGCGAGGCAATGCAAACCATACCTATTACATGATCGGTCGGATCTTCCTCATCCAGCGAAATCCCCCGAACACCAGCAGCGGTACGTCCCATGGGCCGAACACGACTTTCATGGAATCGAACGGCTTTACCAGCGCTCGACGCAATAACAATGTCATTGTCTCCATTCGTCATACATACGCCGATCAACTGATCACCTTCATCAATGGTAATCGCAATGATTCCATTCTGTCTGGGCCGGGAGAACGCTTCAAGCATCGTTTTCTTGATAGTGCCCTGGCGCGTACACATAACGAGGTAATTATTATTAATGTAATCCTCGTTCTTCAGATCCGTTACGTTAATAACTGCCCGTACTTTATCATCCGATTCGATGTTGATAAAATTGGCCAGTGGTCGACCTTTGGATGTTCGGCTTCCTTCCGGCAATTCATAAACGGGTAGCCAATACAAGCGTCCTTTCTGTGTGAACGCCAGCAGCGTATTATGCATGGTTGCCGTAAACAGATGCTCGGTAAAGTCTTCTTCCTTCGTGGCAGCGGCCTTCGCCCCTACGCCCCCCCGACTCTGCGATCTGTATTCCGTTGTTGGGGTCCGCTTGATATACCCTTCGTGCGAGATCGTAATGACCATATCCTCGTCAGCAATCAACGACAGATCACTGATGTTTCCATCGCCAAGAGCGTTGATTTGTGTCCGACGTTCATCACCATAGCGAGCCCGAAGATCAATTAACTCTTCCTTGATCACCTGACGTTTGCGCTCCTCGCTGGCCAGAATTTCACGCAGATTA
>NZ_JBMDWV010000047.1:0-32935 GCF_048594605.1 Spirosoma sp. | reverse complement strand
TCATAATCAATCTTAACGATCGGTGTGCTATAAATCTGTTTTCAACACATGCGTACGCAAATCATTGGTTTTTTTTGTGCTCTGAGTATCGCCATTTTCGGCTTTACGACCAGTACCGATACGCCCAACCTCGACAACTCGACGTTACGGGGTAAAAACTTCAACAACGTAACGCTCGAACTCTCGCTCAAGCCGTTCAAAAAGAACGACAAAACCTACATTCAGCAGGTAGCTACGGAATTATTCACGCAATGGGCGTCGCTGCTGCGGCATACCGATACGGTGTCGGTGATGATGTGGACGTCCGATGGTTCGGAGATTCTGGACTATACCGGTAAAGCGAATCAGCCGCTCGAATGGGCGAAGTATATGGGCAACCCGAACACCGAGCACGAAGTTGGCTCAGGCCCGGCCGATTTGTCATTGCATCAGCGCGCGCTGGTGTACATGGACAATCCGCCTGCTTACACCTACGGTGATTTGAAATTCATTGTTCAGGCGCTCAAAGAAGCAGGAAAACGTGTAACCGGAAAACCAGTACGTATCGGCGCTACATTCGATCCGGGGCCGGAGTTTGCCAAATCGGAGTTCAAGTACAAAAAACACCCCGAAATTCTGGGTGGCAATGCAATGGGCCACAAAACGATGGTCAGTTGCTACGCTACGTTAAATGCCGATAGTCAGCCATATGCCGGATTTCCGAAAGGTATTCCGGCCAATACGCCGTTCGGTACGTTTCTGGGCCGCCAGAGCCAGCATTTCCTGACCGATATGGGCTACGATTTTATTTGGCTCAGCAACGGGTTTGGATTTGGCGTAGAAGGCTGGTCATCGACGGGAGCGATTTTCAACGGGAAGGAATTTGCCGCCGAAAAACTGGCGAATACGCGCGAGTTGATTGCTGGTTTCTGGAATCAGTTTCGCAAAGAATGTCCTGGTTTTCAGATTCAAACACGCGGTACGAATCTCTCGACAGGTGCTGATCTGGCCCGCGATGGCGTGGATTTAAAGCAGATTTACGGCGGAAAATACAACATGCTGCCCCCGCCAAACTCGCCCTGGGCTGCGCTTGACGGCGATTTTGGACTGGAAATGGTCGGCTATATGTCGCGGATGGCCGAGCTGCCCGACGAACGCTATCTGTTCCGCTATTACACGCATGATCCTTGGTGGGTAAACAGCCCCTGGCTCGACCGGTACGGACAGGAACCGCACGATATTTATCTGCCAATGGCGGTGGCACGTATCAACGCCAAAGGTGAAATCAAACTGCCGACGCATCTTAATTTCCTGACGGCCGACAATACGTATGGCGAAATGCCCGCGCAGGTACCCGACGAGGTGACGCCCCACATCCTGAAAGCCCGATACGATTCGCCAACCGCACCCGGTCCGCTGGTTTGGGTGTATCCATTCGAAGAGTACCATACGTGGGCCTATAAAGACGGCAAACGCTTACCCGAAATCTACTACGGCGACTGGCTTATTCGGCAGGCCATTAACAACGGTTTCCCGCTGAACACGATTATTTCGACCAGTTCGTTCCAGAAAGTCGTTACGTCCAAACCCCAGTTTTTTAATGAATCGGTGCTTGTGAGCATTGTGCCGGATGCGGGCTCTCCGCTCGAAAAGTCGCTGATCGATTTTGTACAGAATGGCGGCAAACTGCTCGTCTACGGCCCTGCCGATCATGCAGGACCCGCGTTTCTGGATCTGCTCAATCTTCAAAATGGATCGGCCATTGAAGGCGATTTTCAGGTTAATTCAACCATTACGTTCGATAAACTGACAAAAGCTTATCCCAGCAAAATCACGCACCGGGCGTTGTTTTCGGGGGGCGGTGTTGCTACGTCGGTGAAAGACAAAGCCGACAAATCGACCAACGTACTGGCGACGATGACGCAGGGCAGCAACAGCCGCGACGTCGTCTGGACACGTAGCAAACCCGACTGGAAAGGGGGTAAAGTTGCGTATGTGCGCGGTACCAACTCCAGCAAATTTACAGGCGGCAAACTCCTTACGCCCGACAATCCCGAAGAACTATTTACCGGGCCGCTGCTAATGCGCTACGTATTGAACGAGTTCGGTCTGGATTATCGAATCGACAAGCGAAATCCGTCGGTCAAGAATCCGGTCCTGACGATTTCGCGGGGCAGCAATGGCTTTTTCTTCTCCGGCTATTGCCCGAATACAACCCTTACGCATCGGTTCAAAATGCCGCAGGGCGCGCCCATCCTGACGGGCTACGAAACCGAACTGGCTGACGGTTTTTCGGTCTACAATATGCCCAAAGCCTGGCATCGCGAAAGCCGGTTCTTCGTCGATCAAAAGGAGGGAATGATCTCTTGCCAAGAAATGACGTCGGGCGTGCAGCACATCAACCGTTGTGTAAAATTGACGGGTCTGAAAAACGCGACGGTACGTATCTATCCCGACGAAGGCATAACGGAGAAAGGACTGAATGTGTACGCGAACACGGGCTATCCGTGGGGCAAAAAGCCGCAGGCTGCGTTTAAGTCCGGCGATAAAAAGTTTGGCAATCACTACGTTGTCGAGAATGCAACGGGCGATCTGGTGGTGTTCTGGTAAACCTATAAAACCTTTCTCTGCTATGAAACTCTTCGCCGGGCTATTAGGGCTTGGGCTAGTGATCGCTATGGCTTCCTTAGTGCCGCAAGCCGATCCGGTTAACTACGCTACGTTAAAACAGGGCTTCAAAAATCCGCCTACGCACGCACGACCGAAAGTGTACTGGTGGTGGCTCAACGGCTACGTCGATACGCTTCGGCTAAAAGAAGAATTGCAGGCTATCAAAAAGGCGGGCCTGGGTGGTGTCGATATTTTCGAAATCGGGTTGCCGCCCGCCAGCGACCTGAATCAGGTAATTCCGGCGGGGCCTGCGTTTATGAGCGATGCGTCGGTAAAAACGATTCATATGGCGATCAAAGAGGCTGGTAAACTGGGACTGGAAGTGGGTCTGAATCTGGCCAGTAGCTGGAATGCGGGCGGTACGTGGGTGACGCCGAAACATGCCGCCAAAACGATTTATTTCTCAAAAACAACGGTTCGTGGCGACGCTTCCCCGTCAACCAAACTAGCGTTTCCGACCATCACGCCCGACAAACAAGGCAACAAACGCCCCATTGCGTACGGCCCGGATGGGAAACCAGCGTATCACGAAGAGATTGCCGTTATCGCGCTTCCGGCGGGGCAACAAACGCAATTGGATACGGCAAAAGTTATCAACGTATCATCGTTTTTTGATCCAAAAACTGAGCAGTTGAACTGGAAAGCTCCGGCGGGTGAATGGGACGTGTACCGCTACGTCTGTTCCAATTCGGGTGAGCAGTTGATACGACCAACGCCCCAGTCCATCGGCCCGATTATCGATCATTTCGATTCGTCGGCCACGCGGATGCACGTCATGTATTTTATCGACAAGCTGAAGCCGCTCCTCGGCGATTTCCGAAAAAGTCCGTTGAAAAACCTTTATCTGGCCAGCTACGAAGCGAAGGAATTTACGTGGACGCCAACCTTGCCCGCTACGTTCAGGAAGTTACACGGCTACGATCTGTATAAGTTTCTGCCCACCGTTTTCAATAAAAATTTGTACCAGCCGGAGCTTGCCAAACGCTTTCACTTCGACTTCGACAAAACGTTTTCTGAACTAATGATTAATAACCACTACCGCAAGTCGAAGGAGATTTGTAACCAGCACGGGCTGCAAATTATTTCGGAATCGGGTGGGCCGGGGCATTTGCACCATATTCCGGTGGAGAGTCTGAAAGCGTTGGGGGCCATCGACGTACCGCGTGGCGAGTTCTGGTACAACCGGACGTTTTTCATGGAAAATGATAAAGACAGTCTGGTTGATATGATTTATCTGGTGAAGGAAATTGCGGCTGCTTCGCACATCTACAAACGCGGCATCGTCGAGGAAGAATCGTTCACCAGTTACTGGGATTGGCAGGAAGGCCCCGGCGATTTGAAATCCCTGGCCGACAGATCGTTTTGCGAAGGGATGAACCGGCTGGTGATTCACGGATTTACGCATAATCCGTCGGGCATGGGCCATCCGGGAATCGCTTATTTTGCGGGTACGCACTACAACGACCGCAACGGCTGGTGGCCCAAAAGCAAACCCTTCAACGATTACCTGGGACGTATTTCTTTTATCCTGCAAAAGACCAATTTCGTAGCCGATGTCCTGCACTACTACGGCGACAACGTACCGAACCTGGTTCCACCCAAAAACACGCGCTTTACCGTTGGACCGGGCTATGATTATGAGATCGTTAACACCGAAGTGTTGCTACGTGATCTGACCGTCGAGAACGGAAAATGGGTATTGCCGGGCGTTGGAACATATAGCGTACTCAACATCGGCACCGAAGGTCGAATTCCAGCCGAGGTACGTAGCAAACTGGATCAGTTGGCGAAGAAGGGCGGGCGTTTGGTGGAACCGTCGGCCAAACCCATCGACGCACTGAAAGCGATGAACGTAGCGCCCGATTTCAGCTACCCCGATCAGAAAGCCGATCAACGCCATACGCCGATTGATTACATTCATTATCAATACGATGGGCTGGATTTTTATCTGGTCCGTAACACGACGAATCAGTGGATTTCGAAACCCTGCACCTTCCGTCAGTCGGGAAAGAAACCAGAAATCTGGAATCCGGTAACGGGCAACGTAGTATCAATCGCTACGTCGTCGGTGACCAGCGGTCGAACGAGTCTGCCCGTTACGTTGCCGCCCAATGGGGCCTATTTTGTGGTGTTCGGCAAAGAAACCGGAGCGGCTTTGCAAAACATCGGCAGCGATGGGCTGGCTAACCCTGAGCAGAGTAAAACGGTAATGACGCTGGATGGTTCGTGGCAGCTCAATTTCCCGAAAGGCTGGGGCGCTCCCGAAACCGCTACGTTGCCCAAACTAATCTCGTGGACTCAATCAGAACAGGCAGGAATCAAGTACTTTTCGGGGATTGCTACGTATCAGAAAACGTTCAATTACAAACCGGAAGCGGCCAAAACCGGCCGGGTTTATCTGGATTTGGGGTGGGTGTCGAAGGTAGGCGAGGTGTGGCTGAACGGCAAATCGCTGGGCGTTTTGTGGACGCCCCCGTATCGGGTCGATATTACGGACGTAGTGAAATCGGGGGCAAACGTACTGAAAGTGGACGTAGCGAATACGTGGTCAAACCGACTGACGGGCGATGCCATTACGGGTGAAAAATTCACCAAAACCAACATTACCAAAGCCAACAAAAATCTGGTTCCGTGGGGGAAACTGCCGTTGATCGAATCAGGCTTGTTGGGGCCAGTTACGATTCAGGCCGTAAACGTTAATCGTTGACAAAAGCATGAAACAGTATGTCTATTATTTCCTTCTGCTACTAGCAACGGGAGCTTGTTCGCGAACAACAAGTCAACTGCCTTCTGGTAGCAAGTCTGTTCAGCAAGCAGCGCCCAATGGTGTTACGCGGATTCAGGACGTAGTGTATGGGCGTAAATTCGGTACGGCTCTGACGATGGACGTATTGAAACCGGCCAGGCCCAACGGCATTGGCGTAGTGTATGCCATGAGTGGTGGATGGCATTCCGATTACAGCATGATTGAGCGTCGGTTAAAGCATTTTCATTATTTCACTGACCGGGGGCAGACTGTTTTCCTGATCTTGCATGGGTCGGCCCCGCGTTATCAGGTGGGCGAAGTGGTGCAGGATATGCATCGGGCAGTGCGGTTTATCCGGTATCACGCGGCTGAGTACGGCGTTGATCCTAACCGGTTGGGCATATCAGGCATGAGTTCAGGTGGACATTTGTCGATTTCTGTCGGTACAGGTGTCGGGCGGTCTGATTCCCTGAAAACATCGGACCCTGTTGATAAAATGTCGAGTCGGGTACAGGCTGTTGCCTGTTTTTTCCCTCCCGCTGATTTACTGAATTATGGGCATAAAGGTCGATTGTTTGTGGAGTGCGATACCGTACGTCGGTTCTGGCCACAGTTTGGTGTCGATGGAAAATCGAAAGACGAAAAATTAGCTCTGATGCAAAAGCTGTCGCCCATCAATTTCATTTCGAAAGAAACCCCGCCAACCTTGCTTTTACACGGTACAGTCGACCCGCTGGTGCCACTCGAACAGTCGGAACGGTTTACTGCCAAACTAAAAGAAACCGGCGTTCCGGCTCAATTGATCATTCATCAGGGCGGTGCGCACGGCTGGGACGAAACCTGGGAGTCCGATTTGGGTGTTGTTGCCGATTGGTTTCAGACATATTTATTGGTGAAGTAGACTAGAATCAGCAAAAAACATGACAACTTATCTTGCATCAGCTATGTATAAAATTCTCCTGATAATTTGTTTGATACCAGTGATAAGCCTGGCCCAATCTGCCGATTCCGCTACGTATCTGGCTGATGTCAAGAAAGAACTGAACGTAGTATGGCCCAAAAACCGGACCATTAATCTGGTGTTTCATGGACATTCCGTTCCGGCAGGTTTCTGGCACGACCACGAGGTTCATACGCTTGAATCATACCCAAATCTGACGCTGGCGAAACTGAAACAGCAGTATCCATATGCCGTTATCAACGTCATTGTAACAGCCATTGGTGGCGAAAATTCGATAAAAGGGCAAACCCGTTTTGAGTCGGACGTACTGGTTCATAAACCCGACGTATTGTTCATAGATTACGCCTTGAATGACCGTTTTTCGGACATTAATAAAGTGCGCGAAGCCTGGGAGAAAATGATCCAGTCGGCGCAGGCCAAAGGAATAAAAACGATTCTGGTAACGCCTTCGCCCGACCAGCGACTGGATATTCTGGACGCCAAAAATCCGCTGGAACCTTACGTACAGATGATCCATCAACTGGCCGAAAAATACCATGTAGGATTGGCCGATCCCTATGTCCAGTTTAAAGCAATTGCCAAACGGGGCGAGTTAAAAAATTACATGTCGCACGTGAATCACCCCAATAAAATTGGGCATGAGGTTATTGTTCAGGAACTGGTAAAGTGGCTGAAATAACCAATCAACTGAATGCCTAATGTGCGTGTTCAGGGCTGGCGATAACGGCAAATTTGTACTTGTCGCCGTGATAATAGGATTGCTCAATTTCAACAACTTTATCGGCCTCACAAATCACGGCGCTGTCGAGCACAAAAGCCGGAGTCGGTTTGCTGAGTTCAAAATTCGTCGTGTTTGGCTCCAGAATCCTTACACTCAACGTCTGTTGTACTTCACTGATCTTCAAATGATACGTATCTTCATAGACCTTGAAATACGACACCTCGGTAGGGATGCGGTTAATTTTAGGGCATAAGGTCAGGGAGATATATTTAACCTCATCTTTCATCAACAAATCGTCGGCGTAACGTAGCTGATGGAGTTTCAGCACGGGCCCCTCGACAATAAAATGCCGTCCGTTAATTTCGGTGGAAATGCCATCCTGAAGAATGGTTTTTTCCAGCACGATGTTTCGGGGCGTGAATCCTTCGGCAATCAGGCTATCGTGAAAGCCCCGACGCGTTGCGTAAATCGAGCCGAGGGTACGTAGCAGATGATGATCTTCGGTACGGTTCAGTACGTAGGTTCCTTTTCCTTTAATACGACGGGCCCATCCTTTGGATTCAATTTCGAGCAGTGTTTTACGGGCGGTCGTATTACTGACTTTAAATGTTTTAATCAGCTCATTTTCAGACGGAATCTGATCGCCGGGCTGTAATTCACCCGACTTGATTCGCTCAATAATCTGTTCGCTAAGCGCAATAAATTTTGCTTTACCCGTATCCGCCTGAGCGGCTGACCGTTTCTTTTCCATTCAGTTGACCCGATCCATATCGGGGCCGTTACGTAATCAATCCTTTCGAGAAGGTCTGTAAATATACAGGTTCCGGATTAGGATTGCTTTCTGCGCTGACCCTGGCTTATCAACGGGCATAGGGAAAAGACTACGCCTGTTGACTAAACTACTGATAGCCACGAGCTTGCAGTCCAAACAACTCGGCGTATCGACCGCCTTTCTCCAGTAGCTCATAGTGCGAGCCAATTTCGAGCAACGTACCGCCCGACAACCCGGCATTTTCCAGCACCAGAATGCGGTCGGCCATACGAACGGTGCTGAATCGGTGCGAGATGATAACGGACGATTTTCCTTCTGTCAGTTTGGCGAATCGCTGAAAAACCTCGTATTCGGCGCGGGCATCAAGGGCGGCAGTTGGTTCATCGAGAATGATCAGCTGTGCATCGCGCATGTAAGCGCGCGCCAGCGCTACTTTCTGCCATTCGCCCCCGGATAACTCAACGCCTTTACCAAACGACCGACCAAGTTGCTGATCGTAACCACCCGCCAGTTTGGCAATGACCGTATCGGCCAGACTCCGCTGGGCAGAGGTTTCAATGCGGGGTTGGTTGCTACGTTCGTCAATATCGCCCACGGCAATGTTGACACCAGCCGACATTTTGAAGCGGGTGTAATCCTGAAAAATAACGCCGATGTTACGTCGCAGTTCCATCAGATCGTATTCGCGAAGATCGTACCCATCGAGCAGAATGCGCCCTTCTGCCGGATCGTATAGCCGTGCCAATAATTTTACGAGCGTGGTTTTTCCGGCGCCATTTTCGCCAACCAGGGCCAGTTTCTCGCCAGCACGTAGTGTGAACGACAGGTTACGTAGCGCCCACCGTTCCGAATTCGTGTATTTGAAGCCAACATTTTCAAACACAAAACCTTCCTGAATAGGATTTGGAAACGGACGACTTGTTTTCGGCGAATGAATCAGTGGCTGGATGGCGAAGTAATCGAAAAGATCCTGTAGATAAATCGCTTCCTGGGTCAGACTGCTGAACTGAAGCAGAATTCCCTCCAATGAACCGCGTACCTGACGGAACGAGCCCGCCAGAAATGTCAGATCGCCCAGCGAAATTTGCCCGTTTACAGCCCGCATTACAATCCAAACGTAGGCACCGTAATAACCGGCCGTTCCAAGTGCTGTCAGGAGTGTTCCCCAACCGGCCCGGCTAATGGCCAGCGACCTATTTTTGACGTAGTATTGCCACGACAGCGACCGGAACCGATCGATCAGGAAATCCGACAGACCGAAGATTTTGACTTCTTTCGCCGTTTCGTCGCTGGCACCTACGTAGCGCAGGTAATCGAGTTCGCGCCGTTCGGGCGTCCAGGAGCGCGAGAGCGAATAGCTACGTTGGTTGAAATAATTATCGCCAATAAACGAAGGCGTAACAGCCAGCAGAATCAGCAGCAATAGCCATGGGTTATACACCGCCAGACCAGCCGCCAGAAAGCCGACCGAAATCAGCTCCTGCACTTGCCCGAACACGCCCGAAAGCAGTATTGTCCGGCCCGTCGTCTGACGCCGGGCGCGTTCGAGTTTATCGTAGAACGTAGCATCTTCAAACTGTTCCAGATCGAGCATAGCGGCATGTTCCATCAGCCGAACCGAGGTACGATTGGCAAACAGATCGCCTAATAAACTGTCCATCAGCGAAACCGCCCGCCCGAGCGCTGTCGATAAAATAGCCAGTCCAAATTCGGCAGCTACGAGCCACCAGAGGTAATTTGTATCGTGATCTGTTTGTGTATTTTTTGTCAGCGCAACGACCTGATCAATAATTAGTTTACCAATGTAGAGTGTTGTTGCCGGAATAGCCGCCCGAATGAGCCGCAGAAAGGCATTACCGAGAAATAAGCTTGGTGAAACCTCCCAGACCAGTTTAAAAAACGCCGGTAAATTACCGAGAGCCGCAAAGCGTTCGCGCCAGCTTACTTCTTCTTTCGTCTTCGCATCAGTGAGAGGAATATGTGGATTTTGTGTTTTTGCCATACACAAATCAGACAAGTGCTGGTACGGATTAGTTCATCGCTGTGCCTTCATCGATCTGGTCAGGTTACTGGTGTAAAGCAGCAGAACCATGTCGTTGAGTTTACGCAGGGAAGGACATCAAAAGTGCCAATACGTTACGTAAAAACGCGCCAATTTTCGGTATCAACAGTTGCGTGGCTACCTTTGGTTTATGAGACCTATCTGCTTTTTGTTTGTTGCTCTACTTTTTTGTGGCTTTCGAAGTGAGGAGCCATCCGGAATTCGCTTTTTCAGCGGTTCGTGGCAGGAGGTTTTGCTGGAGGCTAAGCGACAGAATAAACCGATCTACGTCGATTTTTATACAAACTGGTGCCCGCCCTGCCGACGTATGGCGTTTGAAGCGTTTCCTAACGTAGCAATCGGGGCTAAATTCAATGAGCGTTTTGTTAATTATCAGGTGAACGCCGAAATAGGCGAAGGTGTGACTCTGGCTAAACGCTACGCTGTCCAGAGCTATCCAACGGCACTATATCTCCTTCCAACTGGCGAAGTCGTTCACAAAGCCGTGGGTTATGCCGGCGTCAATGCCATGCTGCAACAGGCCGATATGGTATTCTCCATGCGTGAGGTACGTCGATCCCGGCGGAAACGCATGCCCAGCGACGACGCAATGCTATCGGCTACACCGAAGCCAGTAGACTCAACCAAGGCTGATTCATTAAAATGATTTAATATCACAAACCAGCTTGTATAAGGTTATTACAAGTATTCATTTACGTACAAAAGAAACCCAAGCCAACTTATGCAAGTAAATTCATCTGCCAATTTTTTTGAGCGATTTGCCTCCCGGGCTACGTATGCCACAGGTTCGTCAACAGCTTTTTTGCTGGCTCTTTTAACAATTATTATCTGGATCGTTTCCGGGCCGATTTTTCATTATTCCGATACGTGGCAACTGGTTATTAATACGGGTACTACCATTATTACGTTCCTGATGGTTTTTCTGATTCAGAAATCGCAGAATAAAGATTCACTGGCCATGCAGATCAAACTGAATGAACTGATTGCCGTCAATAACAAAGCCAGCAACCGCCTGCTCAACGTAGAGGACCTGACCGAAGAAGAACTCCGCGCTCTGCATAAGTTTTTTGGGAAATTGGCCGAAAAAGCAAAAACAGAAGCCACCTTATCCGAATCGCACTCGGTAGAAGAGGCTGAAGATATTCACGACGAGAAAGTAGAAGTTTTCAAAAAGCGGGCATCTGCCCGACACAAAGACCGGCCTGCTGCCAATCCATCGGCAAAGTCACCGCAGAAGCCTGGGGAAAAATCTGGGTCAGCCAACAGAAAGGCAAGGTAGCTATCAGGAGTTATCCCGTTTTATTCTGTATCTTAACCTTTCTGGGGTGAATTTATCTGTAATTTTGTTAAAACATGCCCGATCTACTCTGAATTTATCTAACAAGAGCGAAGCAGAGCGGTTTATGTCAATACAGCCAGATGGCTCATTTTCCGTTTCAGCTTTTGTCGACGTATGAATCAGCTACTCGCTGCGCAGTTTTCTCCTTTGCTACCTGCTGAAGAAGCGTTATTACGTCGTTCATACGATCATCTACAAACAGCCCTGAGTATTGGCCTGGTTGCTACCTGGTTCTGGGAAATAAAAACGGACAATGTATACGGCGACCAGAATTTGCTACGTCTGTTTGGCTTACCCGATACTCCGGAAGCTAACGGTTTGCCGCTGAGCACGTTTACGGATAGTATTCATCCTGATGACAAGGCGCGCATTCTTAAACTAATTGAAACGGCCATCGATGCCGGTAGCATTTACGAAGCCGAATACCGAATTGCTGGTAAAGATGAAAAAATCAGGTGGGTACTGGCACGCGGTAAGGTTACCTTCACAGAGCAGCATCAGCCACTTACGTTTTCGGGTGTGCTGGTGGACGTAACGGAGCGTAAACTGGCCGAAATTCGCTCGCAGGCAATGGAAGACCGGTTTCAGCTGGCTATGGAAGCCGCTCAACTGGGAACCTGGGATTTTAACCCCGTTACGGGCGAACTGATTTGGTCTGATCGATGCAAGGAATTGTTTGGCCTCCCCCCTACCGCAAAAATTGACTATTCCGTTTTTCTGGACGGATTGCACCCGGATGACCGAAACAAAACCGATCAGATTGTTCAGCGGACTTTACTGCCCGAAAGCGATGGTCATTATGATATCGAGTATCGTACAGTAGGGCTTGAAGACGGTCAGCTCCGCTGGATACGGGCTAACGGCCGGGCGTTCTTCGACGACAAAGGAGTTGCAAGGCAGTTTATCGGCACAGTTGTCGATATAACAAACAGCAAACGGAACGAAACTATTTTACAGCAACGCGTGGCCGAACAGACCCAGAATCTGGAACGTCAGGCGCATCAATTACGTACTACGCTGGACGCTTCGCTGAATAGTATTATCGCTATGACGGCCATGCGCGACCCGAAGGGAGTTATCTATGATTTTATGATGAATACCGCTAACGCGGCCGTCATCAAAAGCAATTTCATGACTCCTGACCAGATTGTTGGTCGTACTCTGCTGACTGTCTTTCCCGGTAATCGCGATAATGGTTTTTTCGATCTGTACGTCCGGGTAACGAATTCTGGCGAACCCGAACAAAGCACACAGTACTACCAGGATGAGTTTGGCCTGGAAGGCTGGTTTGAAGTATCGGCGGTGAAGCAGGAAGAGAATGGCGTTGTTGTTACGTATAACAACATTACGGATCGAAAACAGGCCGAACTGGCGGCTCAACAACAGGCAGCCGAACTCAAAGCAGCCAACGCCGAACTCAAACGGTCGAACGAAAGTCTGCAACAGTTTGCCCATATCGCATCGCATGATTTACAGGAGCCGCTCCGGCGGATACAGGCATTTAGCGACCTGTTGAAAACCCAATTCGCTGATAATATTTCGGATGGTGAAACGGATATGGTCCGGCGAATTCAGCGGTCGGCCCAACGAATGCAAATGCTCATTAAAGACCTGCTGACCTATTCTAAATTAAGCACGCAGCGCGAACCGTTTACGAACGTAGCGCTGGATGAAGTCCTTGAGGATGTAAGCAGTGATCTGGAAATGAGTATTTCGGAAAAAAACGCTACGGTCGACATTGGAAAACTCCCCAGCGTGTCGGGAAGCTCATCGCGGTTACGTCAGCTTTTCCAGAATCTGATTAGCAATGCGCTCAAGTTTATTCCAAAAAACACCGTCCCTGTTATTCAGGTCCATTCCCGCATTGCGCAACCGAACGAACTCCCGGACAGCTTACAGGATCAATATGCACAACCGTTTTGGGTGATTAGCGTAGCGGATAACGGCATTGGCTTTGACGAGCGTTACAAAGACCGGATCTTCACGCCTTTCCAGCGCTTGCATGACTCCACTTCATACAGTGGCACCGGAATTGGACTGGCCATTTGCCAGCGCGTTGTGGAGAGTCATGGCGGTGCAATGGACGTCAGCAGCAAACCGGGCGAAGGTTCTACGTTTAAAGTGTTTCTGCCGGTGCTTTAAAGGCCCCCATAAATATCGTCTGGTAACGAATAAACGCCTGCTTAGCGGCTCCCACTACCTCATCATATTGGCTCTCAGCCGATTGCAGGGCAAACGCTCCAAAGCGTTTCCACTGGCTGCCTGTTTCGCTTCCGTACCCTTGGTAAAAACGCGCCTGAGCCAGCAAAGGCTGGATGGCTGGATTTTTGTGTAACATCCGCCAGATAACCGTACCACCCAGCATTGACCCTTCGCCCACGTAAGCCGCTCCCAGCAACTGAGCGGGTGTCCAGCCAGTAAATATGTTGGGAGCCGGTTCAGAAATCAATTCGTTCAGATAAGCCAGATCGTTTAGCAACCAGGGAGTTTTCCGCCGGCTATCCGGCTCGTAGTTTTGAAAAAAATCCGGATGCTGATCAATAGCCGTTTCGAGCGACTGGTGAAAAATCAAGTGAGTTCTTAGTAAATGAGCGTATTCGTCCGGGGTTAACGTACCATTTTGAAGAGCTTCCGTATAAAAAAGCTGCTCGGTTTGCTCGTGCATGGGCCGGGTTTCCTGCCGTAACCGTTCCAGTAACGTCATCGATGATCGATTCGAATGTTATTTTCTAACCAGAAATCGCACATTTTCCCGATTATGCTGCCCGTAGCCTGGTAACTACCGGGTTTCACAACATAGGCATTCACCCCCGCTTCGTAGGCGGAGTGAATATCACGCGGGCTGTCGGACGTACTGAAAGCGACGATAGGCAGGTATTTTGTGCGTTCGAGTGAGCGAGCGTGCTCTATCACATAGAACCCACTCAATCCGTTCAAATTCAGATCCATCAGAATCAGTTTCGGCAATGCACCGGTCTGATTACTTCCGCTCAGATATTCAACTGCTTCCGATCCACTTTTCAAAACAGTGAACGTAATGGAGCGGTCCATTTTTTTGATTAGACGACTGAAGATATCCGCATCATTCGGATCATCCTCAACGTAAACTATATCTACCATACTTCCAATAATCAATGGGTAATAAGTGGGAATGAAACGGTAAACGTAGTGCCCCGATTTGGCTCGCTATGAAACCAGATTTTCCCCTGATGCCGATTAATAATGCGCTTCACAATAGCCAGCCCAACACCCGTCCCTTCAAATTCGCGGGCATTTTCCAACCGTTTGAACAGGTCAAACATCTTTCCTGCCTGCTTCATATCGAATCCAATCCCGTTATCGACAACAGAATAAACTACATCGTCTTCGGTTTGTTGGCCGTTTACCTGAATAACCGCTTCCGACGCTCGCCGGGTGTATTTAACCGAGTTACTAAGTAAGTTCGAAAACACCTGATGAATCATTGTCGGATCGCCGGTTATGGGGGGCGTATCCCTTATGTCGATACGTATAGACCGATTTTTGTTGGCAATCAGAAGTTCTTCCCGAATATTCTCCAGCAACGGCTTCATCTCAACCGGGCTCAGGGTTAGGTCGGTACGTCCCATCCGCGAGTAGTATAGGATATGCCGAATCAGGCGCTGCATCCGTTCGGTCGATTCGGTTATTTTCTGGAACAAGTCCTGCGCGTCCGGATTGAGATCCTTCCCGTACTCTTCCAGGATAATTTCGGAATAACACCGTATCGACGACAGCGGTGTGCGAAGATCGTGCGATACAGTGTAACTGAACGCGTCCAGCTCTTCGTAAGCTACCTGTAGTCGCTGATTGAGCATCCGAACTTCATTGGCCTGCCTGGTTATAACCTGCAAAATATCTTCGCGCAGTTTGATTACAGAACCAATTTCGGCCTCATTCCAGAACTCCGACCTACTACGGACGCTCTCCGTCCAGGCACGGAAACTCTTCCGGGGCGATATTCGCTGCTGTCCGTCCGGTTCCACCGAAACCGGCTTGTTTGGATTGCCCGCCCACGTAACCTGCTGAACCAGCTCAGGTTTAAACCAGAACAGGTATTCGTTCAATTCTTTCGACAGAACAATGGCGAGCAGTCCGGCTCCTACTTCCGCAAACGCTTCGGCCGGCGGGTACAGGTTTGTCAGATGATTCGTTTGCAAAAACGTTTCGACACTGGTTGAGCCCAGCCAGCTTGCCAGCGCCCGAACCGCCGTTTCGTCGGGCGTTTTTCCCAGCAGCGAAACTTTATCATCAAAAATAAGAGCCGCTCCGGTTGCCTCGGTGATGTCGAGTGCCGTAACAGCTGATTTGGTCAGGGCCCGCGCCACATTATTATCCAGCAGGAGTTGCTCATGAAGGCGCTGGCCGCTCTGGGTATAACGTAGCAGATTGGTCTTTTCCTCTTCGTCCTTGCGAAACTCAAGGGCTGCCGACAATAACTGACTGACGAACTTTGCCGTTTGCCGAGCCTGAAAATCCACAAACCGGGGCGTCGTGTTATGACAGGAAATCAAACCCCAGAGTTCGCCCCGATACATCAGCGAAATACTCATGGAGGCCTGTATGCCCATATTCCTGAGGTATTCGATATGAATAGTCGAAACGGCACGTAACGTAGCGTGGGTCAGATCCAGCGGACGTTCTGCTGGCCAGTCAGGTTCCGACAGAATGGGCGAGGGTACACTGTTTACATCCGCAATCAAACGTACCAGATTGATTTTGTAGAGTTCACGAGCCTGGCGCGGAATGTCGGAGGCCGGATAATGCAAACCCAGAAACGGCTCCAGATGATCGTCTTTCGCTTCGGCCACTACGTGTCCATGCCAGTCGGGGCTGAACTGGTAAACCATTACGCGGTCGTATCCGATGATGGTTTTTACCCGTTGCGCCGTATTTTGTAGCAAATCCGCAAGCGTTCGGCTAGCCTGAACTTCTGTCAGCGCCTGCGAAATCAACTGTTGGTTAATCTGTAGGTTTCGCTCATCGCCGATGGGCTCCCATTCCATCAAAATAAGCCCATTATGCTGATGCAGAATCAGATTCCACGCCGTACCATTTAGTACAAACCGGTGCGGATTCAGGGGTTCCAGCGAGTCATTCCGCCTTACTACGTTCAGAAGCTCAATGAGCGTATTGGCCGATACGTCGGTATTCGTCAGTAACGTATCAATCGATTGCCCCAGAAGCTGAGAAGCAGGGACGTTGACCAGATCAATAATATTTTCGCTGGCATGAACAATTGAATACGTATCGGGATGAATAGCAATGAGATAGCCGTGCGACTGAATGTGACCAAGAATATGAATAGGTTCCCGATCACAATTTGTCAGATCAACAGTCGATAAATTCATTGAGTATAATAGGCGGTTATGAAATGAAAACCTTTCTCAACGACGTCATATCGTTCTAAAAAGGTTCCATCATTAATAGAATGCAATATACGCATTTGTAAGTTGTGCAGACGAAAACGTATTCACGACATCGGTGCAGGAATTTCTCTGACGTGATTTTTTCCAGGCTCTTACCGGAAACCATCGTAGTACGCAACGGCGCTGGCTAGCTCGTTTACGGTTATTTTATTTTTTGGAAGAATCTGTTTCAATGCCGCTGCCTGATCGGCCAGTACGTCGAGCACTGATTTTCGGGATAAGTTCACGGGCGTAAGCAATCCATTATCGCGCTGAATGTAATACGTCTGCTGCAAAACAAAGGCCCCGTTAAACGTATCATCCAGCCTATACACATCGTTATCGCGAATTCTTAAATTGCATTTCAGTTGTTTCAGAAGCCGGGTTTTGCCGGCATACAAAACCATGTAATAGGTCCGTTCTACCTGTCCGGATACATTTTTTGTCGGATTGATGAAACGGGTTCCGTTTATCGTAAACGCATCGGGCAGTACGGCATACGTAGCCGAATCGCCTGCAAACCGGCACCGTATTTCGTTCGTAACCAGATTAAAGGCAATCGTACAGGGAATAACTTTCCTGGCCTCCCCTACTTCCAGGGTTCCGTTTTGCCAGATCGGATAACTAAAATATTCACTTCCCAGATACACGACCTGCGAAACTACCTGAGAACGATCCGACCGGTTCATCAAAAATCCATCGTTCGCTTCGTAGAATTTGCAGGTAGTTATCACTCGCTTTTGGTCATCCTGCGAAACCGTACACTGGCCATAACTGACCAAACGTAACGTAGCGACCAGACCGATGAGTAAAATCAGACGCGAAAACATAGCCGTTGATAAATAGATCACAGTTTGACTGGTACCAACCTCATTTTCTGCTTTAATTTAACCGCTTACTGAAGCGCACTACCTGCTTCAATTACACGATAAACCACTTGTGTAACAGTAAATGCAGCCTGGGCACTGCATTTATATCGTAAAATTTACTATAAATTCCTGAATTCATGCCAAATCAGATTTTGGTAGTGGGTAGTTCCAATACCGATATGGTGGTAAAGTCCGATAAATTGCCCGCGCCGGGCGAAACGGTGCTGGGCGGTACGTTCCTGATGAATCCCGGTGGGAAAGGCGCCAATCAGGCCGTTGCTGCCGCCCGGCTGAATGGTCAGGTAACTTTCGTCGCTAAAGTCGGTAATGATATTTTCGGTCAGCAGGCCATCACGGGCTTTCAACAGGAAGGAATCGACACTACGTATGTGCTAACCGATACGGATCACCCATCGGGCGTTGCACTTATCAACGTTGACGCCAATGGCGAAAACTGCATTACGGTTGCGCCTGGCTCCAATGCTCATCTTGAACCCGCTGAAACCGAAGAGGCTCTGCAGGCCGCTACACCTGATACGTTCGTACTATTGCAGCTAGAGATACCTTTACCCACCGTCGAGTACGTAGTTGAACAGGCGGCCGCGCGCGGGTTACGCGTTATTCTAAATCCGGCTCCCGCGCAGGTATTGGCAGATACGCTGTTTCCGCATATTTTTCTGATTACACCCAACGAAACCGAAGCCGAAATCCTGACGGGCGTCCACGTGACGGATGTCTCAACGGCAGAACAGGCCGCCCAAAAATTACGTGAGCTGGGCGTCGCTCACGTAGTGATAACGCTTGGTTCGAAAGGTGCTTATCTATATACAAACGACCAGGGGCAGGTGATTCAGGTTCCACGCGTAACGGCTGTCGATTCAACCGCTGCCGGGGATTGTTTCAATGGAGCGCTTACCGTTGCTTTAGCAGAAGGCCAGGCGCTCCCCGAAGCAGTTACCTTTGCCTGCAAAGCCGCTTCCCTCTCTGTCACCCGTATGGGTGCACAGGCGTCGATGCCCAAACGAAATGAGGTGATGTAACTTTCCGGTTCTCCCCTGAATTACCCTATTGCAATCGTACTTACAAACTAATTATTACATAGACCCCGCCCCTTTCCCTTGAAAACCACTTTCCTTCTGCGGTAAATTCAGCCATTTATGCCACGCACGATTTGCCTCTTTTTCACTCTGTTCCTTACCGCATCGGTTTATGCCCAGAAGCCCGTTCCGCCAGCATTTTATGATGATCCGGCGAGTGCTTTGCAGACGTATCACGAGAATCTGGCACTACTTCGGCGTGAGCACACCAATCAGTATAAGCTGCCCGATCTGAAGTTTTTTCAATTCGGAATGGGCGACCGCATCAAACTCATTTACCGGAATGGGCGGCTGCTGAATGCGCTGACGGGCAGTATTGAAGAGCAGTGGAGTGTCCGGCAGGAAATCATTGTTCCGTCGGAATATCTGGTGCATCTGACGCTGGCCGATGGTCAGGTCATTCAGATTCGCGAAGATGAAACAGGCGTCTGGCTCCTTCAACGCAACAAACGCCCGAAACTCATTCCCGGTACGCGCAGTCGTGTGAATTTACCTCGTTTTGCCAGTAAAACCTTCGGTCCGGTGCTACGTGTGCTGCATCAGGAAGTGCTGATCAATGTGATCAACGGCCGTCCTGTCCCGAATTTTCTGGTCTATTATAAACCGTGGTATCGCGATGCAGCAACGATGGCCATGGTGCTACGTACCACCGGCAACCTGCCTTTGATTCGCGACTGGATTTTGGCCATTCATGACCCATTCGACCACAACAACCGGCTCGAAACAGACAACCTGGGAGAGGTACTGCTTTTGGTATCGCTGGTATCGGATAAGAATCATCCGGTTGTCCCTGTTGTGTTGGATTCGGCCCGGCGAGTCCGGAAAGAGAATCACATCGTAGGCAAAACGGATAACGTAGCGCACCCGGTTTATCAGACCAAATGGCTGAAGTATGGGTTGAAATTGCTGGGTTTGCCAGACGCTTACGTCATTCCGAAACAGTACGACAGCTATTCATCGGTGTTCTGGCTGGATTACAAACACGATCATGTCGAAGCCACGACAACGGCGGAAAAACAGCCTGATGACAACTTTGCCAATAATCCTTTTTTCGGTTGGGCCGAGGATCATTTTTACGATCATTCCAGCGGACCAGCAAAGCGAGGTATGGTAGGCAATATCGACTATCCGCTCAGCTGGCAGCAACGCGACATCGACGCCCACTACCCCGGCCTGACGGTGCTTGACCGGGATTTAGTGAAACAGAAAATAGCTTTTCCGCACGCCTGGCACGCAGCCGAAATGTTTATGCTACTGCATGAAAAGTAAATGGGACGTAGTGAAGATTTTTTCACTACGTCCCATTATTTACAAAGACTGCCTTTATTTACTCGGCATCACCTCCGCCAATCGTAAAGCCGACCTTAACGCTGTAATAGGAATTTCTGCCTTCCAGCGACAGACCCGTAGAACTGGTTTTTACGCTGCTGGTCGAGACCATATTATACGCACCGTCCAGATTAATTCTCCCCCACTTAACGCCCACTCGCGCCAGACCGCCCAGGACGTTCGTTGCCGGTAACGGATACGTAACTGTGATATTGAACGGCCTGTACGATTGTGTACTCGGAGCCGTATGATACAGGCCGCCCCCAACCCCAACATAGGGGATAAATTTACCTTTGAGAGGCAGCGAATACGTTGCCGTCAGTAAGCCGGACAAGATATATTTTGCGTTCGTCTGAAAAACAATAACCTTATCGATATACTCCGGCCGCTGGACAAACGAGTGTTCAAAGCGCAGGCCAAGGTCCAGATTTTTGACGATTCGATATTGGGGTTCAACGCTATACACAAACCCACCCTTTGTAGGCGCGTCACTATTCGAATAATCGGCGGTGGCAGCGTACCCGGCTGCTACGTTCACTTTAAACGGTTTGGTATTCTGAGCACTCGCAACAAACGGAACCAGCACGAACAAACTGAGGAACAACTTTCTCATAGAGAATGAATTTACTACGTAATGAATTTAACGTTTCTGTACTACTTCAATGATTCTTAAGTAAGCAATAAGGTTGTCAGGCTGCCGTAAAAATGTTTGTCTGGTAACGACCTACCTCCTTTACTATCAATTTCCTGTTTCCGTTGCAAACTTTTCACGGCATTCAAGGACTTTAGATTGTTGTGTAGAACAGGCTAAAGCCTATAGATGCAATAGACAACCAGCGGCAAAGATACACGTAGCAAACCTATTGGTTATCCGCTTTCGCTGAACAAATCGAAACATAGTTCAGGATTTAGTGAAAGTCGCCTGTTCAACCACACGCGATTCCTCCGGAAAATTCAGACAGATTATTTTTCTACCTCAAACGCCAGCAGTACGTTACCCGGCATTTCGCCAAACATTCCGTATCCCGAATTGACGAACAACATACCGTCGGCAACAACCGGCGATGGGCCGTCAATTGATCCTCCTTTTCCCTCAATACCGTTGACAGTCGGGTACGGTTTCGCCGTATCATAATCCCACAAAATCCGGCCATCAGCGGTTGAATAAGCGCGCAGATGCCCATCCAGCGTACCAGCAAACACAAGACCCGGAATGACGGTCGGAGCGGCTGAATTAGCTTCTATGCACCCTTTTTTGTCTCCACAGGACGGGGTGGGTGTTTTCCACGCTACGTTGCCCGTCGTTACGTTTAGCGCAAATAAACCCGGAGAGGGTTTAATTAATGAATCAACGTTAGGGTTTATGCCATACTTGTTATCTGCATTGGCGGCATAAACCAGTTTCCCATCGGTTGCCATACCCCAATGGATTCCGCCCAAAGCCCCGCCGTGTCCGATCCGGGTTTGCCAGATTACGTTACCCTTGTCGGGCGATAGGCCATAAACGTTGCCCGCTTTCTGACCTACTACCAGCAGATCACGACCGTCCGGCTGTTTTACCAGAATAGGCGCCATGCCAAAGTCATAATCAGGGCCTGCTTTTTCGGGGCAGTTGGGATTGCCCGGACACGCCAGATTCCACGTATCGTCTTTTGTGGCCTGAAACGACCAGACCAGTTTCCCTGTTTTCAGATCCAGCGCCTGGATGGCATCGCTGGTTGTTGTGGCGGGTGCGGTGTAGTTCTCCCCCGTCCCGTAATAAAGGAGCCCTCGTTTCGTATCGATCGTCGGACTGCTCCAGACAATCGCCCCCGATGGACCATAAAATGGCGAACCGTTTTTCTTTTTACCTGCTTCTTTAGCTTCTTCGGCAATAACGCGATGCCGCCAGATTTCCTTTCCCGAGCGTGCATCCAGCGCCACGATTTCGCCCGATGACGAACAGCACGGGTAGGCCGGATCCAAAACGGAAGCGACTTCGATGGAGGTTAGCGGTACGTACACCCGATTGTCATATACGGCCACCGAGCCTGTATTTCCCGACTGCGGGTGCTTACCCGCTTTACTTTCCCAGAGCAGTTTGCCCGTCGCTACGTCCAGCGCATAAACGTTGGTGTTGTTATCCGCAAAAAAAGCGTGCACTCCTTTGCCGGTCTGAACAACCGAAATGGCACCCCGTATAGCCGACTTTGCCTGAAACCGCCAGCCAATTTTGCCGGTCTGCTTATTGAGGCAGTATACTTCGCCAAAATGACTACCCACAATCAGCCAGTCACCCACGATCGCCGGTTTGCTACGTACCTGATTCGCTTCGGGAAAGGCAAAAGCCCATTTCAACTTTAGTTTCCCAACATTCTCAGCCGATATACCCGCCTGCTGCGCCGACCGATAGCCTGTGCCTTCCAGATCTCCTCCCCAGCCGGAATGATGCACCAACCCTTTTTCTGCCACAGGCAGCGTAAACGGGATGTAGGCTTCTTTCGGGATCACTACGTCTTTTATCATTTTCCCTGTCAACCATTGGGCCACCGCTTTCCGCTGATCGGTAGTCAGGTCTTTAGCCTGCACCCGCATTTTGCCGGTTTCCAGCGCTGCCAAAATAGCACGGGGAGGCATTTGAGCCAGCACCAGGTAACCCGGCGCTCCTACGCCGGCCTCTGCTTTATGGCAGTTGTTGCAGGTGGCCATATACAGCTTCTGCCCATCAGGCAGAGCCGCAGACCCCAATTGCTGAGCCCAGGCGCTGATCAACGGCGTTAAAATGGCACTGATAATCCAGGCAAATAGTTTAGGCAAACGGAAATAAATCGATCGGTCGGGGCTTTTCATGATAGGGCCGGTTTAGCATAAGAAACGTTACATAGCGATGTCGTTAAAGATCGTTACGTAACGTTTCCCATCATCGGACTTTCAGACAAACGGCTGTTTGTCAGGGTTAAGCACCCATTTTTATCAGATGAAGCAGACCACTCTCCTTCGTTTGATGGGTAATCTCCAGCGGCTTATTTGGCCGAAATAATTAAAACCAGACCCAGTACGTAGCAGACCCCCATGAGCATAAGGTATCGGGAAGCCATTGAGGGAGCATTTCGAAATTCATGCCAGATGAAAATTCCCCAGAATACGGCAATAATCGTAGCGCCTTGCCCTAAGCCATAACTGATAGCATAACCAGCCGCTCCGGAGGCTAATAAACTGGACGCCATTCCCAAACACCAGATCATCCCACCCAACATCCCAATCCGATGGCTACGTCCGCTTACATCACTATACCCAATTTCCCCATCAGCAGGTTTGCTGGTGAACCGACGTAAAATGGGAATAAACAATGGAGTGCTAACTACGACTCCTATGCCAAAAAAGACCAAAGCCGTGTAAGGCGTTAGCAGACCCGGAGCCGGATTAACAAAATCGGCAGCCATCGCTTTAGCTACAAAATAAAAGAAAAAGCTCATTAGAAACCCGCCCACTAACGAAATAACAAGCCCCTGCGTACTGATCGACTGCCCAATACTTGCTTTCGAACGATAGGCCATTGCACTAAATACCACCGCCAGAAAGATAAGCGAAACGCCACCTGCCAGCAACCAGGCTGTACCCACTGGCGACAGAATATAATTTACAATTACACCCAGAATCAGGGCTAACCCAATTCCTACGGGCATGGCTACGGACAAACCAGCCAGCTCGATACCGACCACAATCAGGATGTTGGCAATGTTAAAGACAAAACCTCCTGCCAGCGCATAGAACAAATTATGTGTAGCAGCCTGCTGTAAATCAGCGAGGAAAGACCGGCCATGGTTTCCAATACTACCCAGCGTAAACGCCAGAGCTAAACTCAACAAAAGGATTCCGTACGTATAATCACGATAATAAATGGTGGTTGGAACAGACTGTGTCGTTAGTTTCTGGGTATTGGCCCAGGAACCCCAGCACAGCATGGTAAGGAAGCAAACAGTAACCGCCAAAGGGTAGTTGGAGATGATGAACATAGAGGTGAGTGTAAGCAGGTTAAGAAAGAAATGCCAGTAAAATGATAAAACCGGCAATTGCTTGTTTCCTACCTTTGCCGAATGAATTACTTCTATATATTACTCGCTTTCGTAGTCGGTCTGGCAATTACGGTCCAGGCGGGTGTCAATGCCAATCTACGCCAGGCAATGGCCAGCCCTATTCTGGCAGCAGCCATTTCGTTCGGCTCTGGGTTCGTTGTGCTGGTGCTGCTTTTTCTCGCTTCAGGTGCATCAACACCTTCGTTCGAGACGGTTCGGCAGGTCAGTTGGTGGAAATGGATGGGCGGGCTGATGGGCGCTATTTACATGATAACCGTTATCGTCAGCGTAACCAAAATCGGCACGGCTAACATGGTAAGTCTGAGTGTAGCCGGCCAACTACTGGCCGCTCTTGTTCTGGATCATTACGGCCTGCTGGGTTTCGCTCATCATCCGGCCAATGGCTGGCGATTATTGGGTAGCGTATTGATCATAGCCGGTGTATTGCTGGTAGTGAAGAATTAATGAATAATGTAAAATGGTTTGTGAAACATCACGGACTAACGGTTGTTCATCATTCATTCGCCATTGCCTTGTCCGTTTATGCCCGTACACTATCGTTTCTATCCTTCTCTGCTGAACGTATTTGCCCGCTATCTGCGCGGAGGCAATCTTTCTGTGCAGGAGTTAATCGATTCCATTAACCGCGTACCTACGCCAACTACAGCAGCTCAGGAGCGTGGCATTTCGTTTGAAGAAGCGATTGTGAAAGGGACCGATGAAGTCCGGTTCGACCCGGCCATAATCAGCAAAGTCCGTAAACTTTTACCCCGACCTATTGTCGATACGCAGGTTTATTGCCAGTGGGAAATTGACGACGTACTGTTTTATGGATACGTCGATCTGATCGGTAAGTTTAAGGCTGTTGACCTGAAAACAACCTCATCTTATCAGCCCGGCCGCTACGTCCACAACCATCAGAATCTGTATCTGCATGCGCTCAAACGCAAAGGAATTAAGCTGATGGAATACGTAATTACTGATTTTCAGGACGTATACGTAGAGAGTTACGCGTTAACGCATCCGATTGAGAAACAGATGGAAGAAATTCGGTTGTTCAAAGAATTCCTGGAAGAACACCGCCCTCTAATCACCGACAAAAAGATATTTGTTGCCCCTGGCGAAGATGCTGATGCCCGAAGGCAACCAGAGACTTGATACGTTCATTTTTAGGGAACACTCAACTTATTTTGTCGTTATAGTTTTTACCAGGTAGTGGCTTCTTCCGTTGTTTCCTATTTCAATAAACCGGCGGAGCTTTCCTGACTCACGTATTGTCTGAATAAACTTATCCTTCCAGTTGCTCAACGACAAATACCAGTTGGCCTGCATTCATCGTACCTTACGGGCATGATTCGGCAAACACTTCATCTTTATCAACGGGCTTACCGGGGCTTATCGCCTTCGGTCTGGCTGCTGGCGGGCGTCATGCTCATCAATCGTTGCGGCACGATGGTTTTGCCATTCATGACGCTCTACCTTACCGAACAGCTGCATTATTCAGTTACGGATACGGGGATTGTGATGGCTATTTTCGGCTCTGGCGCTTTTGTTGGTACATTTCTTGGCGGGCGGCTGACAGACCGGTTCAGCTTTTACTACGTCCAGTTAGTAAGCCTTTTGTTTAGTGGAATAGCGCTGCTGACGCTTCAGTTTATTACTAACTTTTACGCACTCTGCGCCAGCGTATTCATCTTTACGCTGTTTGGCGATGCTTTCCGACCTGCCAATCAGGCGGCTATTGCCCATTACTCCGATTCTGACACACGGACCCGCGCTTTTTCGCTTAATCGGCTGGCCATCAACCTCGGCTGGGCGATTGGCGGAGGCATTGGCGGCTGGCTCGCCAGCATTAATTATAGCCTCATTTTCTGGGCAGATGGACTAACCTGCCTGGTAGCAGGTATTGTTCTCTGGCTGTTTTTACCGGCACCCGAAACGAGTCCTCAAAAGCCGACAGACAACGCAGTACTGAACCCGGTCAGCCAGATTGAACAGACCGATTTATCCAGGACATCGCCCTACCGCGATACGTTGTTTATCGGCTTTGTTGTTTGTGCGACTCTGTACTTTATCGTGTTTATGCATTTTTTCTCCATCGTACCCCTCTTTTTCAGAGAAGCTCTTCAGCTAAGTAAGCTCCTGATTGGCGGGTTAATGTCACTCAACGGCCTCTTGATCGTAGCTGTCGAAATGGCGCTGGTGTACAGTCTCGAACAGCAGAACCGATCCAGACTAAGCCTGGTCGGCAGAGGAATCTTGCTGGTAACTGTGGCCTATGTTGTACTCACTATACCCGCCTGGCTCGGATACGTTACGTACGGCGCAACAGCTTCCGGCCTGGTTATTGCCCTGACGTATATTTTATTCGCTACGTTCAGCGAGATGCTGGTTATGCCTTTTCTTCAGTCGTTTACCGTCGAGCGATCCAGTCCGGCAACGCGGGGACAATACCTCGGGCTTTATGCAATGGGGGGCGCCCTGGCCCAAACAACGGCTCCTGCCTTCGGTTCGTTTATGATCAATCTCGTTGGTTTCACAACACTCTGGCTGACTTTGGCCGGAATTAGTCTGGTGTCGGCCGGTGGATTTTGGTGGTTGTCGAAACAACAGGAACGTAGCAATGAGCCAATGATCCTTGTTGAGCAGGATTAGTCTGCGTACGCTTCTCTGAACTTGCCCGCCCAACTTTCTTTACGACCTTTACAGAATAAAATCAAAGAGGGCACGCGTGATTCAGTCAGCCTCGCTCTTTCACTCATTAACTCTTCCGCTTTGAAACTCTGGCAAAAAGAAGGCGTAACCACTGCCGAACAAATTGAACGATTCACCGTCGGACGCGACCGTGAAATGGATCTATACCTCGCGCCATTCGACGTACTGGGCAACCTCGCCCATGCCCAAATGCTCGAAACCATTGGCCTGCTGAGCCATACGGAATTAAGTATGCTGACCAACGAGTTGAAAACAATTTATCAGCAGATCCAGCATGGTCAGTTTGACATTGAAGAAGGTATTGAAGATGTACACTCGCAGGTAGAGCTGATGCTTACGCGCGTCCTGGGCGACGTGGGAAAGAAAATCCATTCGGGACGGTCACGTAACGATCAGGTGCTTGTCGATATGAAACTTTTTACCCGCGATCGGCTCTGGCACGTAGCAGAAGCTGTTCAGCAGGTATTTTATAGACTGATTGGCCGCTCGGAGCAGCACAAAGACGATCTGTTGCCCGGTTATACGCATTTGCAGATTGCCATGCCTTCGTCGTTTGGCTTGTGGTTTGGTGCTTACGCCGAAGCCCTTACCGACGACATGCTTACGCTGCAAACAGCCTATCGGCTGGCCAATCGAAATCCGCTCGGTTCGGGTGCGGGCTACGGCTCATCATTTCCACTAAACCGAACCCTTACGACGGAGTTGCTGGGTTTTGAAGGTATGCATGTTAACGTAGTGTACGCACAGATGAGCCGGGGAAAAACGGAACAGACGGCCCTGACCGCGCTGGCTGCGATTGCCGCTACGTTATCGCGGATGGCGATGGACATCTGTCTCTACAACAGTCAGAATTTCGGTTTTCTGATTCTTCCCGATGCGCTAACAACGGGCAGTAGCATTATGCCGCACAAGAAAAATCCGGACGTAGCGGAATTACTCCGGGCCAAAACCAACCGGCTCAAAGCTTTGCCGATGGAGATCACCCTTGTCATGAGCAATTTGCCGTCGGGTTATCATCGGGATATGCAGCTCCTCAAAGAAATTCTGATGCCCGCTTTCAACGAAATTCTGGATTGCCTGGAGATCACGGATTTCATGCTCGAGCACCTTCAGGTTAAGTCAAACCTGCTTGACGACTCGAAATACGATCTACTCTTCAGCGTTGAGCGCGTCAACGAACTGGTTTTACAAGGCGTTCCGTTTCGTGAAGCGTACCGAACAGTGGGCAAGGAAATCGCAGAACACACGTACGTACCGCCCCGCCAACTGCATCACACGCACGAAGGAAGTATTGGCAATCTGGGTAACGACCTGATTGTACAATCGATGAATCAGGCAATTAGAGGATTCGGACACGAAAAAGCGCAGGAAGCCATCAGCCGACTGCTTTCCTGAATAATGCTACGTCATAACTCAGCGGTGTGCTTACAGCTAGAAAACTGCTGGATGAAGAAGCCGCTACGTAGTAAGCAAAAATGCCCGATCAACGTGATCGGGCATTTTTACCTGAGAAATTCAGATAGATTACTCCACCCGGTAAGCCACGAGTTTGTTTTTGAAGAACGTCGGAACAACCAGTAGTTTTTTCTTCTCAACGTACTCAATATCGGCCGAGCTAACTTTGTCGCTGCGCGTATCCAGCAGTTGCTCTTTTGTGCCGTCGGCGCTGACGTGAAAAATGCGGCCGTTCCAGTCCGAAACGAAATAGTTTCCTTTTCCTTCCGGCACAATTCCATCGGTGGCGGCCATTCCATCGGCCACGGTCGTTAAGGTTTTTGTGTTCAAATCCATGGTACGTAGCGCGCCGATTTTCGTGCTTCCAACCATGAGTTTGTCCTTACCAACGGCCAGTACGCCGTTAGGTTTGTTTAAATGCTCACCTTCTGCCAGCACTTCCCATTTCCCATCTTTCAGGCGGTAAATTTTATCGGCGCGGCTATCCGATACGTAGACCGTACCATCTTTTGCTACCGTTACGTCGTTCAAAAAAGCGCCCTTACCAACGGCATCCCAGGTTTTTTCGGCCTGGCCGTTTGCCGTATTGATACACACCAGTCGATAGACATCCGTTACGTACAGTTTATCTTTATAGATACCCATTCCTTTCGGCGCATTCAGACCGGATGTCCAGCGCAGATTCTCAATTTTACCGTCCAGCGAAACTTTTGAGATAAACCCATTTCCGTCGAGTGAATCGGCTTTTCCATCAATGTTCGCTACGTAGAGCGTGTTATTGCCGTCGAACAGCACCGATTCGGGCGTACGTAACGTAGTATCGGTTTCCCAGACTTTTACCAGTTTGGGCGGTTTTTGACGGATGGACGAGGGTGTGAGCGCAATCAGGCTCAGGCCCGTAACAAAGGCACCAGCGAGTAAGACGATGTTCTTCATAGTAAATCGATAAGCCGTAAATTTAAAGTTCTTTTGCGTAATTACTGGTTAAAATTAACCTGCCTGTTGCCAGTTGTACTGTTTCTGATTCAATGGTTTTTTTAAGGTACCAATTGCATTACCCTGGAAAGGTTTCGTGGTTCTGCCAGGGTCACCAAACCCCATGCAGGAAGAAGCGATCTGATTTTTCTAACTACTTGCCAAACTATTGTTTTTATCGAAAACAATCAGAGAATGAGGGAGTTTATAAACTCGCACGCAAATAACAATGGTTATGGAAACTCTTCAGCTACGTTCCAATCCGGCGCCAGCGCCGAGTAGTCAACTCAAAGAAAGTATCCGCGATATGATCCGGCTGCAACGGGATTATCAACTATCGGATGAGCTGTTCTGGGAAATTTTTAACGAGCGGGTGTTGCTCAATGAGCAGATTAACGTTGATGAATTTATCAGCAGTCTGGGAATTCCGATCGCCCGCGCCTGACTTATACCTTTATATATATAATCGCCGAATTAAAGCCAGTACCTAAACAGGGCACATTGGTTTTTAATCCGGCGATTTGCTTTGTCAGCTCAGATGGACAGCAAACAATTCCTTTGATCGGGTATAGACATACCCTACTACCAGCAACGTAACAACCCCGCCGAGCGCTACCGACGGTACGGTCCCCAGCAATTTGGCGAGCAGGCCCGATTCAAACGCGCCAATTTCGTTTGATGAACTGACAAACATACCATTCACAGCGGCCACCCGCCCGCGCATGTGATCGGGTGGAAAAATTTGCAGAATCGTTTGACGAATAATGACACTGACGCTATCGAATGCGCCCGTTAGGCCAAGCATAAGCAGCGACAGGTAGAAATTGGTTGAGAGCGCAAAAATTATAGTCGCTATCCCGAATCCCGTTACGGCCAGCAACATATTTCGCCAGGCATTATGCGTTGGTGGGTGCTTCGTCATGTAGGCCATTGTCAACAGAGCGCCAATCGATGGAGCAGCCCGCAGAAAACCCAAACCTTCTGCGCCCACGTGCAGAATATCTTCAGCAAAGACAGGCAGAATGGCTACTACACCCCCAAACAATACCGAAAATAAATCGAGCGAAATGGCGTAAAGCACAATCCGGGTTTTAAACACAAACCGAAATCCTTCTTTCAGGCTTTCGCGAAGCCCCTGTGCTGGTTCGTCGCTGACGGGTACCGGTTTCCGCTCAATAAGGGTAATCAGGAAAAAGCACACGATCAGCAGCGCAATGACCAGAATTAGTGAGTTATCAAAGCCAACCCAACTGTACAGAAACCCTGCTACGCCTGGCCCAACGATAGCCCCCGCCTGCCAGAATGAACTGTACCATGTAGCGGAATTAGCGTACAACTCACGAGGGACCAAAAACGGTTTCAGCGATGAACTGGCGGGCGAATAAAATCCTTTGGCCGTACCGATCAGCATTAGCACTCCATAAATCGTGGCCAGCCGCGTGGTTTGTGATAAACCAGCCGCCACCGATGGTTGAAAAACCAGATAGAGAATAACGGAGCCAAGAATAATGACCAGCAAGCTCCAGAGCAGAATACTTTTTTTATCGCGCCGGTCGGCTAAATGTCCGCCAAACAGCGACAGCGCAATAAACGGTATCGCTTCAGCCAGACCAACTAAGCCGAGCATCAGCGGATCGTGCGTCATTTTGTATAGTTCATACCCCAGTGTAACTTCCTGGATCAGCAACGTAACGGTGATCAGGAAACTATTCATGATGAAGTACCGAAATTCAGGAATGCGGAGAGATGCGTAGGAGTCGTCTGTGTATTGTTGAACCATCTTGTTAACGGGTGCATCGTACCTTTGTCGCCTTGCCGTTCAATTAATCAACCACAAAGAATGGAATCTCAGTTCAGAACACGCGTTAAAATTTGTTGTATCAGTAGTCTTGCCGAGGCTCAGATAGCCGTACAATTCGGCGCCGATGCTCTGGGTCTGGTCGGACGGATGCCCAGTGGACCCGGCGTAGTGGACGATGAATTAGCCGCTCAAATTGTTCGGGCTACGCCCCCACCCATTGCTACGTTCATGCTCACCAGCGAACTCAGTACAGAGGATATTATTGCTCATCAGCAGCGAGTTGGTGCCAACACCATCCAGATTGTTGACGCCGTATTACCAACAACCTATGCAGAACTTCATAAAGCCCTACCCACTGTTAAACTAGTTCAGGTCATCCACGTTATCGACGAACGTAACATTGACGAAGCTCTGAGAGCGGTTCAGGATGGTGCCGACGCGCTTTTGCTTGACTCTGGCAATCCAACCCTGGCAGTGAAGGAATTAGGTGGTACAGGCCGGGTACACAATTGGCAGGTCAGCCGTCAGATTGTCGAACAATCAACCGTGCCTGTGTTTCTGGCGGGCGGCTTAAATCCACAAAACGTCCGCCAGGCGGTAGATACGGTACGTCCGTTCGGATTAGACATTTGCAGTGGCGTACGGACGGACGGAAATCTGGATGAGAAAAAATTGGAAGCGTTTATGAAAATGCTGTTCTAGCAAAGAGCATGGGCGTGGGGCAGAGGAAGAAAATTATAAACAAAAAAGCCCACACCAATCGGTGTGAGCTTTTCTAACGTAAGGCCGCACGGCAATATTAAACCCTTTGCCCTAAGCCCCGTGCTTTACTTAAGCAATGGCAATTTCTTTGACGGTTTTTTCGTCTTTCACTTCAACTTTAGGCAGTTCAACGGTCAGAATACCGTCGGTATAAGCAGCCTTAATTTCGTCGGCATTTACGGTTTTAGGAAGACGGAAGCTACGTTCAAACGAGGTGAAGCCAAACTCCTGACGAGTGAATTTCTCGGTCGTTTCTTCAGATTTCACTTCAGAGCTGTACGCAATCGTCAATTTGTTATTTTCTACGTTCACTTTCAGATCCTCTTTTTTCAGACCAGGAGCGGCCAGTTCAAGATGGAAAGCGGTTTCTGTTTCTTTTACGTTAACAGCCGGTACGTTGGGCGTACTGTTGTGATAACGGTTGATAACAGGACGGCCGTAGAATGGATTGAAGAACGTAGGGAAATTGTTATATCGAACTAAAGTTGCCATGGTATTAGCGTTTTTTTCGTTGTTGGGTTGTTTATTTTCAAACACACTCTCCTTATTACAAACCTTATACCAAAGCAATTTCCTGTCATGACCGTGACAAATTGTCTTATTTTTACGAATTAACAACAAACGGTACTGACATTTTGTCAAAAAAATTTAATTAATACGAACAAATGACAGTTTTCAAGCAGAATTCGAGGCATTCTGCGTAACAATTTATTCAAACCGCAGATGTTTTACGGATTCGCCCGACGTTTCGAGCTCCAGCAGGGCGTCGATTCCGATGTCCAGATGCTGCGTAACAAACTGAGTGGTTACACGCTTGTCGCTTTCTTCGGTTTTTACGCCCTCCGGCACAAGGGGGTTATCAGAAACCAATAGTAAAGCCCCGTGGGGGATGGAGTTGACAAAGCCGACCGTGAAAATCGTAGCTGTTTCCATATCAATTGCCATAGCCCGAAGCTCGCGCAGGTAATCTTTAAAGACCTCATCGTGCTCCCAGATACGTCGATTGGTGGTGTAAACAGTGCCTGTCCAGTAATCCAGCTCATATCGTTTGATCGTCGACGAGACAGCTCGCTGCAGACGGAACGATGGCAAAGCCGGAATTTCGGGACGCATGTAGTCGTTGCTGGTTCCGTCGCCCCGGATGGCAGCAATCGGCAGGATCAGATCCCCGATCTGGGTCTTCTTCAATCCGCCACATTTT
>NZ_JBMDWV010000046.1:0-31199 GCF_048594605.1 Spirosoma sp. | reverse complement strand
TGGATGGCGCTAACATGAACGCACAAGTAGGCTTAACTAGTCCTGCTAATATTGGCGCCGATGTTTGTCACTTGAACCTACACAAAACCTTCTGTATTCCTCACGGTGGTGGTGGTCCTGGTATGGGACCAATTGGTGTGGCAGCGCACTTAGTGCCGTATTTACCTGGTCACGCTGTGGTAGATATCGAAAAAGGAAAATCTATCCCAGCGGTATCTTCTGCGCCTTGGGGTTCGGCTAGTATTTTGTTAATTTCTCACGCTTACATTGCTATGATGGGTGCTGAAGGTTTAACCAATGCCACCAAATATGCCATTTTAAACGCAAACTACATGAAAGCGCGTTTAGAGCAACATTATCCGGTGCTTTACTCTGGAGCTCAGGGTCGTTGCGCACACGAGATGATTTTAGATTGCCGCGCATTTAAAAACTTTGGTATTGAGGTAACCGATATTGCCAAACGCCTGATGGATTACGGATTCCATGCGCCAACGGTTTCGTTCCCTGTAGCCGGTACGCTGATGATTGAACCAACCGAGTCGGAATCCAAAGATGAACTCGACCGTTTCTGCGAAGCGATGATTGCGATACGTAATGAAATTCGGGAAATCGAAACAGGCGAAGCTGACCGGACCAACAACGTACTGAAACATGCTCCGCATACTGCTACGGTGGTATTAAGCGATAGTTGGAATCGGCCCTATAGTCGTGAAAAAGCTGTTTATCCGTTGCCACAGGTTCGCGCTCGCAAGTTCTGGCCTAGTGTTAGCCGGATTGATTCGGCCTACGGCGACCGCAATCTGGTTTGCGCCTGCGTTCCAACGGAAGCCTACGCTGAAGACGTAGTTGAAGAAGCGGGTGTTGCTCAGCAAGTTTAGAATTGAATAGTACGTAACACGGGTGGAAAACCGCGATTTGTGATCGGCGTAAACAGGCAGACAAATCGCGGATTTCCACCCGTGTTGCGTTAAATAAAAAGGGGATTGTATTCGTTAAAAAGTAGACCCGTCCGAATTTACCTTATCTTGGGCGTGGAAAGTTTTCTGCTCACAATTCTATGAAAAGCATTACGTCGTCTGCGCTACTGGTAGCGATGAGTTCAGCTCTGATTCTGACGGGTTGTAATTCGGCTATGCAGGCGTATAAAAAAGGCGTTCGGCATTTCGACGCCGGAGAATATAATTTAGCGCTAACTCAATTTCAAAAAGCTTCTACAGGCACTATCGATCAGGCTCGACTGAATTATTACGAGGCTGAATCATATCGTCTGTCAAACCGATTTGGCGAAGCAGCCCCGTTTTATCAGAAAGCGATTGAGGCCAACACAACCGAACCGGATGCCCGCTTCAACTATGCCTATGCATTAAAATCGCAGGGAAACTATGCCGCTGCCCTGGAACAATTGCAGCAATACGTAGCAAATGCGCCAAAAACAACGGCCAAGGCTACCCTCGAAAAAGCAAAGCGCGAGGTAGAAACCCTAAAAGCGATTGACATCATTGCCCGGAATAAATCGCTCATTACGCTTAAAAATTTGGGTAGTATGAACTCGACGGGTGCTGAGTTTGCGCCTGTGATTCGAGGTGAAGAGCTGGTGTTTACATCGTCGCGGAAAGAGCAGGTTTATAAGAATAATGGCCTGCCAATGCTGGGTTTGTACAAAACCAAACTTCCTCAGAATCCGGACGAAACCGGAAATTCGGCACCAACGGGTGCACCTGAGCAGTTCAGCAGCAACGTTTTTCAGGGTGATGTAAATGAAGGGACGCCAGCTTTTACGAAAGATGGCAAAACCATGGTTTTTGCTCGCGGCAATAACGGAAAGAAGAAGGGCGGTTTAGATGTCGATCTGTACATCAGTCGATTAGGCGATGGGGGGGCATGGAGCCAGCCACTACGTTTGCCCATCAGCGATTCAACCGCCTGGGATGGTTCGCCTGCATTCTCGGGAGACGGGAAAACGCTCTATTTTGCTTCCAATCGGGCGGGTGGAGCAGGTGGTATCGATTTGTACCGAACCAGCATCGACGCATCAGGGCGATTTAGCCGACCGGTCAATATGGGCCGCGACATCAATACGCCCGGCGACGAAATGTTTCCGTACGTTGGTGCTAATGCTAAATTGTACTTCTCGTCAGATGGTCATCCAGGCTTGGGTAAACTGGACGTATTTGTGGCAACCCGTTCGGGTGGCGTAACGCGGGTTGAAAACATGGGCCAGCCGATCAACTCGCCAGCCGACGATTTTGGATTAGTTTACGTTGACCCTACAAAAGGGTTTCTGGCCTCAAATCGCCCCGGTGGTAAAGGCGACGATGATATATATTTTTTCCAGGAAGGCATGACACCCGGTACGCCGACGGTTGCCCAAAACCCTCCTGCGAACGCTCCTAAAACAGTACGTTATTTTATCGCTGGTACGGTTTCGGCGAACGAAACGCCCATTACGCCACTTGATTCGGCAAAGGTGCGGATTCTGGACGATGCAACGGGTCAGCCAATTGCCGAAGTAACGACGGGTCAGCCCGGTACATTTGGGAAATATCCTTTGCAGGAAGGGAAGGATTACACGATTCTGGCTGAGCGGAAGGGATATCTGACGCGCAGGGAGCAATTTACGATGCAGGGGAAAAGCATTCCGGAGATATTCCTGACGAAACCCGAAACGGACACAACCTTTAACGTAGCACTGCTGCTCGACAAGGCGACGCTCAACAGAACGTTTGTACTGGAGAATATTTATTACGATCTGGATAAGTACAACATTCGCCCGGATGCGGCTGTCGAACTGGATAAACTTGTAGCGATCCTACAGGATAACCCAACTTTGAAAATCGAATTGGGTTCGCACACCGATACGCGCGCCAGCGATGCGTATAACCAGAAATTATCACAGAACCGGGCCAAGTCGGCTGTCGAATATATTGTTTCGAAAGGAATTGCGGCCGATCGTCTTACGTATAAAGGGTACGGCGAAACGCAGTTAATTATCAAAAACGCTAAAACGGAAGAGGAACACCAGCGTAACCGCCGAACGGAGTTCAAGATTACAGAGCTGTAGAAAGCCCTGCAAACAAACAGATAAACCCGTTGGTTGATAGCCGTATCAATCAACGGGTTTGTTTTTATGAAAAACGATCGACTTCGGCAATTTCTCGTTGTGTTCAGCATAATAACACTGCTTGTGATGAACTATCTGTCCAATGCAGGGGCGTTTGGTGGACGAACGAATAGTGATATTTCTGCTAAATACAGTACGCTCATCACACCAGCGGGTTACGCATTCTCGATCTGGGGCCTGATTTTTCTAGGTCTTTTGGCGTTTGCCGTCTACCAGGCATTGCCTGCACAACGAACAAATCCACGCTTTCGGGCAGTCGGATGGTGGGTCGTATTAAATGCGTTCTGCAATGCGATCTGGAGTCCACTATTTAATAACGAACGTATCGGACTGGCTCTGGTAGTTATTCTGGTGATGCTGGGTTCACTCGTTATTATTGAGCAGCGTTTACTTGCCCAGCCGAACGTTCCATTTTTGTCGATCGACCCCGACGTTACGTTGCCCGAATCAGCCGCTCCGGCTCAGGAAACGTGGCTGGCTCGTATTCCTTTTTCGATTTACTTTGGCTGGCTGACGGTGGCTACAATTCTGAACGTAGCGGTTTATCTGAGATCGACAAATTTTAGCTTGCTTGGACTCAGCGAACAAACCTGGGCGGTGACTATTTTGATTGTCGGGCTACTGGTCGGTGCTGTTGTGTTTAACCGATTCCGAAGTGTAGCGTATTTACTGGTATTTACGTGGGCCTATGCCGCTATTGCTGTTAAGCAGGCGGAATATGACCAGATTCGGTTAGTGGCTATCGCTGGTGCTTTTGTTGCCCTAGCACTAGCTATTGGCGGTCTGCTCTCTCGTAAGACGCCTGCCTATAGTTAATAACAAACGTAGCGCGGCTGAAAGGCCGCGCTACGTTTACTTTAGAAAAACCTGCGGTTTAAGCCGCTTCCTCTTCCAGTATCGTGATGCTGTTGATTTTGTCGCCTTGCCGAATTTGATCGATTACATCGATACCCTCAACAACTTTACCAAAAACCGTGTGGTTACGATCGAGGTGAGCCGTGTTCTGACGGTTATGGCAGATAAAAAACTGCGAACCTCCCGTATTACGTCCCCGGTGAGCCATCGATAAAACACCACGGTCGTGGTATTGATTATCACCTGTCAGCTCGCAGTCGATTGTGTAACCAGGACCACCTGCCCCTGTACCGGTTGGATCGCCCCCCTGGATCATAAAATTAGGGATAACGCGGTGGAACGTAACGCCATTGTAAAATCCTGATTTGGCGAGCGAGATAAAGTTATTAACCGCTTTCGGAGCATCTTTCTCAAAAAACTCGATCAGCATCGTTCCCTTATCGGTATTCATTTGTGCCTTTGGCATAAGTAAAATCGATTTTGTTGTATTGGCAAAATTACAAGGATTTCCCTTCTTCATAAGCACATAATAGAGAACTGAATAGAATATAAAGTCAAGCTGAAGTAAATAACCTGGAGAATTAATACTATGAATAAGTCAATTTGCTAGCGCGGTTTTTTGAAATAATGCTACTAAATTGCCTGACTATAAGTCATAAAAGATATTCGCTACGTGTTGAGTTCTTGCTTTTGTTCAATATTACTTAACCCTATTTTGAAAAATAGGTAGTATTACTCGGGTAAGTCCCGAAGCTTATAGAGAATGCCGAATAAATTGAAATTATTTATAAATGAACCTGATTTATCATATCGTCTTAGCTACTGATTGGAAGCAGCAGGAAACTCAGACGGATTACAAAGCCGCCAGCCTGCAGACTGAAGGATTCATTCATCTATCTCAGAAGGAACAAGTTAATGGTACGTTGAATCGGTATTATCAGAACACACCAAATCTTCTGCTTTTGCATGTCGATGCCAATCGGTTGAAGCACGAATTAAAGTACGAAGCATCGACCAATAATGAGCTGTTTCCGCATTTGTACGGTCCTTTAAATAAAGATGCTATCGTGAGAATTGAAGAACTGAGTGTATAAGGCTTAACAGGCCAGGGATTCGTTGTCAATAACCCAGATGGTCGTCTGCGCGACGAATGGTTCGGTTTCGTAAGAATAGCCGAAAAATTAGTAACTCTATAATGAAAACCTACTTAAGAAGCATTTGTGTAGCTAGTTTAATCGCTTTACAGGCAAATGCACAGACTGCGCCCCTCAATGCACCAGGGGGCGCTGTGACCGTTCAGCCCGGTGCAACCCCCGCCGGGACAACCGGAACGGTTCAGCCTCAGCCACAGGCCAACACGGCAGTTGGTGCACCCACTACGTCGGCGGCCGTGCCCAACTCGAATGCGTCTGTACCCGCTTTAACAATCAGCGGATTCCGTCGTTTCGGCGACCCAATGCTTGAATCACTAATTCAGCTTGGATTAGATAACAGCCCAAATCTGCGAGCTGCTTTAAGTCGGTTGGAGGAGTCTCGCATTCGTATACGAGTTGCTCAATCATTCCTGTCGCCATCGATCCGGAGTTCGGTGTTAATTACCACTCAGAGTTTATCAGAACGTCGGCCACTTTCTGTTCCGAATCAGGCTGATTTGTTGCCACGTTTCCAGTTAAATACCTTTCAGCTCCTACCCATTGATGCTAGTTACGAACTGGATCTTTTTAAGCGAATTCGGAGCAATATTGCTGTGGCGAATTTACAGGAGCAGGCTAGCGATGCTGATTATCAATCATTTCGGTTAACACTGGCGTCCGACATTGCACGAACGTATCTTCTGATTCGTGGTAACGACGCTGAGCAGGCTGTTTTTCGCCGGAATATCCAGTCGCGCGACTCTACGCTTTCCATTCTGCGCGAACGGTTTCGGGTCGGCCTGATCAATCAAATCGACGTTCAGCGTGCCGAGACCGATTATGCCAGTTTACAGGTAACGTTGAAGGGATTGGAACGGGCACGTATTGAGTTGGTCAATGGATTAGCGCAGCTTTGCGCACAGGACCCAAACCAGTTTTCTGTACCGGTCGGTACGTTGCCAACGGCTGTACCAACGTATCCTTATGCCAACGTATCGACGGAGCAACTAGCCCGTCGGCCGGACTTGCTTCAATTTGTTCGGCAAAATCAGATAGCCACGGCTCAGGTGACGCTTCAGCAGGCTAGTACGTTGCCCAGAGTTACATTGGTGGGTTCTGGTGGTATTCTATCGGGCAAGATCGGAAATTGGGTTACGCCAAGTGCCGCTACGTATATTGTTGGAGTCAACGCATCGGTGCCTTTGTACGAAGGGCATCGGGCTCGCCAAACCATTGCGTTATCGAAACAGCAGATTCAAACCAGCCAGCAGACGTATCAGCAGGCGCTTCAGCTGGCGCAGCGAGATGCCGAAACCGCTTTGGACAATCTGACTTTACTACGTCAGCAAATTGATATGCAGGGCCAGACTCTTGCTCTGGCACGCCGGACAGAACAGTATAATCGTGAGCTTTATGTTCGCGGGTTAGCTACGTATCTTGAAGTACTTGATGCACAACGTACCATTCTTACAACAGAACAACAGCTAGTACAGCTACGTAGCCAGGAGACTCAATATGCCGTGGCTCTGCTCAGAGCAGTGGGGGGAGATTTCAATTAATAAATTAACACATAAAATACGCCTTACAATTTGGCCTGATGAAATTGTAAGGCGTATCTTGTTTACAAATTTGTCAAAATGTAACTTATAACCTATACTTCATAAATTAGTTAGATATAAACAACTTTGCCCAAATATTACCTCAATAAACCTTATCAATGAACCATACATACGTTGTTATTATGGCTGGAGGTGTCGGAACGCGATTCTGGCCATTCAGCCGAACCAGTTATCCTAAGCAATTTCATGATGTACTCGGCATGGGCCGAACGCTGCTTCAGCAAACCGCTGATCGTTTTGACGGTATCTGCCCTCCCGAAAATATTTTTATCGTTACCAGTTCTCTTTATAAAGATCTCTGTCAACAGCAATTGCCACAGCTTTCTGACGATCAGGTGCTGTGTGAACCCATTGCCCGTAATACGGCTCCGTGCATCGCTTACGCCTGCTATAAAATTGCGCAGCGCGACCCTGAAGCTAATATTATAGTGGCGCCGGCCGATCATATCATTTTAAAAGAAGAAGAGTTTAAACGTACCATTCAAACGGCGCTTGACGCTACAAAAGAGCAGGATATTCTGGTAACGCTGGGTATTCAGCCGAGCCGTCCGGATACGGGGTACGGCTACATCCAGTACATTCCGGAATCTGGGCAGTCGGTTAAAAAAGTGAAAACGTTCACCGAGAAGCCCCATCTCGAACTGGCGCAGCAGTTTGTAGACAGTGGCGAATTCGTCTGGAATGCCGGTATTTTCGTCTGGAATGTTCAGGCTGTTATAAAAGCTTTTGAAGCGCATCTGCCCGAAGTTGCCGAAATTTTTGCCGAAGGAAATGACGCCTATTATACCGAACAGGAGAAAGCGTTTGTTGATAAAGCATATTCGCTGACCAAAAGCATTTCGATTGACAACGGCGTCATGGAAAAAGCCCATAACGTATTCGTTGTGTTAAGTGATTTCGGCTGGTCTGATCTGGGAACCTGGAAGTCGCTTTATGAAGTGTCGGACAAAAACGAAGACTTCAACGTAGTAGATGGCCATATCATGCTCTACGATACGAAAAACTGTATCATCAAAACCCCGAAAGACCGCCTGGTAGTCGTTAATGGGCTAGACGGTTACATTGTGGCAGAATATGATAACGTATTGATGATTTGTCGGAAAGAAGAAGAGCAAAAAGTCAAAAATTTCGTAGCCGACGCTAAAGAGCGGGGCACCGAGTACGTCTAGCCGGCTCGATTACTTTTAACTCAACCCGAACAGCTCAATGCCTGGTTTGCAAACCAGGCAGTGAGCTGTTCGGGTTGATGATTTCTGACAAAGAAGGTATCGAAAACAATGGCAGAAAGAATCTGTTCGTTACTTTTACGAACTGCCGATTGACTTGTGAAAAGAATACTACTCCCCTTAACGCTGCTACTGGCTGGTTTTTGCTTCGCCTGCAAAGACACTAATTCCGGTTTTTCGCCCGGTGCTGGCGATTCGCGTATTACCGGTACGTGGCGGCTCTACGAACGTCGTTTCTCGAAAGACTCTACCTTATATTCTATTTCGATCACCAAAGATTCGGTTCTTCGGGACTCCGTTTACGTCACGAAGATCGACACAATACGTATCAGTCGGGATACGAGTTTTTATACAACCAGACGCTATGCCGGCTTACCTCAGCAAACACTCACCTTCGGAGCGGATGGTAGACTGGAGAGAAGCGGTGAGGAAGTGACCTATTACGCGCCATATAAATTCTATCGCGTCGATAAAACGTACCCCGATAGCCTGTTTGTTGATTTGTTCATTTACACAAATGGCGCTAACATTCCTGTGCGACAGGGGCTTGAATTTAAGCAGGATACGTTGATACTGAAGCCTTTCTGCGAACGGCCATGCTATTCGAAACTGCTGCGGGTTCGTTAATATTCAGTCGACTTTTGCCTTGGTTATATGAATGCAGACAAGATGTGTCTTAGAACGAATCGCCCACTACTTTTTCTGATAATGGCTATGCTGTCTGGAGTTCTGGCGTACGCGCAGCCAAAACAGTCGTTAGATCAGTTGAAGCAAAAAATTGAAAGCGAACTCAATAATCAGACGGGCAATTTTGCGGTCGCCTTCAAAGACATCCATACCGGGCAGGAACTGCTTATTCGCGCTAACGAGGAATTTCATGCAGCCAGCACGATGAAAACGCCTGTCATGATTGAAGTGTATAAGCAGGCCGCTCAGCACAAGCTGTCTCTGTCGGATTCTATCACGATAACCACCGAATTCAAGAGTATTGTGGATGGTAGTCCCTATCAGCTTCGCGCTATTGACGACAGCGATACAACACTTTATAAAGCCGTTGGCACAAAACGCACGATAGCGTCGTTGGTGTACGACATGATTATCTGGAGCAGCAATCTGGCTACCAATCTGGTGATTGACCGGGTAGGGGCGGAGAACGTAACGCAGACAATGCGCGAATGGGGCGCTAACGATATTCAGGTTAGGCGGGGTGTTGAAGATAGCAAAGCATTCGCGAAGGGCCTGAATAATACGACCACAGCGTATGATCTGATGCTGATTTTTGAAAAGATCGCTACTGGAAAAGCGGTTAGTTCGGAAGCGTCAAACGCGATGATCACTACGTTGCTGGATCAGAAATTTAATTCGGCTATTCCAGCCAAATTGCCTAAATCAGTGAAAGTTGCGCACAAAACGGGTTCTATTGCTGGCGTTCGGCATGATTCAGGCATTGTTATGCTACCCGATGGGCGCAACTACGTATTGGTTCTGTTATCGAAAAATATCAAAGATGATACCACTACGTCGGCAACGATGGCAACCGTGTCGGAATGGATTTATCAATACATAACGCAGTAGTCGCTTCGGTCAGGTGCTGATCGTTTCAAGCGGCTTGTTTCATTTTCTCAACCAGATAGGGCGCTGCCGAAATCGATTTAGGTAAATGCATTGTTCCGGCCAGACAACGTAGCGCTGACCAGAACAAAAGTGGCAATAAACAGGTAAATCGGTTAGAGGTCAGCGCTACGTTGTATGCCAGCCCTGCGCCCGAATGGGCGTCTGTTGCCCTGCTTTAGTCGCCAGAACAACCTGTGATGGATCATTCGTCAGATACCCAATGGCTGTGACATGAGCGCTGTTCGCTAATTTTTCAAAGGCCTGAGGACGTACCGTAAATAGCAATTCATAATCTTCGCCCCCGTTTAGTGCAGCCGTTACCGGACTGATCTTAAACTCATCAGCCGCCAGATACGTCTGATCATCAATCGGTAAATTTTCGTCGAAAATTACCGCGCCTGTTCCTGACTGTCGACAGAGATGGAGCAACTCAGAAGCAAGCCCATCGGAAATGTCAATCATTGCTGTTGGACGAACACCAAGCTCCCGTAGTTCGTGAACAATGTCGGTGCGCGCGTCCGGACGTAATTGACGCTGTACTAAGTATGAACGTTCTTCGGACAGATTAGGCTGCATGTTGGGATCGGCCAGAAAAACCTGTTTTTCACGCTCAAGCAACTGGAGGCCAAGGTAAGCCGCCCCTAAGTCACCCGTAACGCAAACCACATCGTTTGCCTGTGCGGTGTTTCGATACGTAATAAGATCCTTTGAAACCTTACCGAGAACCGTCACGGAAAGAATCAACCCCGATCGTGAGGCCGTCGTGTCGCCACCAACCAAATCAACATTGTATGCCTGGCAAGCGGCCCGGATGCCTTCGTATAGCTCATCAATCGCTTCGACCGGAAAGCGACTACTCAGGCCAATACTAACGGTGAGTTGCAGGGGGAAACCGTTCATAGCGGCAATATCCGACACCCCAAACGTAACGGCTTTATAGCCAAGATGCTTCAGCGGTACGTAGGTAAGATCGAAATGGATACCCTCTACGAGCATGTCCGTAGACAGTAAGCCGTAATCTTCCCCCCACTCGAATACAGCGGCATCATCGCCAATACCCCGTATGGTTTCTGCATGGGTCGGGGAAGGAGTTCCCTGTTTTATTCGTTCGATCAGGCCAATTTCACCTAGTGTATTAAGGTCAGTCATAATAGAAGTAACGCGCATTAAAAAGCCGCTCCGGTTGTTATACGGAACGGCTTCGGGAAATAATTAGTTTACGGCAAATTACTGACGTGTCAGGGTGTACACATTTACGGTATTACCTGTCTTAACGCTGCCTTTTGTCCGCGTAATTTTCAGATTATTTTCATCAATTGAATTAATCGTGAATTCAAGGGTTCCTCCAGTTTCCGATAGCTGGGGATTCATATCGGTTATCAACAGTTGTGTATCTGTGGGAACACTGTATTTTCCGGTAGACAAAATTCCATCATAATCGGTATACTTTGCTGTTGGTGCCGTGCTTAAGTCAATAATAAACTTAGAATAGTCGCGTATATTTCCAGTCGCTCCGCGCGTGTAAACCGTTACGTTGTTTTCTTCAACCTTGCTGGGCACCCAAACTTTGGCAATAAGCTCGGAAACGGGCGGAGCAGAGTCTTTCTTACAACCCGATAATAAACCGGCAAGCACTATTGCCGAAAACAAAACAATGACCGAAGTCTTTCTCATTGTTAATCGATGCATATAAACAGAAGTGGCTAAAGTTACGCTAATTTTGTGGTCACTCGCAAAATTGATACCTAATTATTCGCTTGTTTGACTTAACGGAATAAAATGAGAGTTGCTGATTCTGGTTCGGTTAATAACTATACACGTTCTCAATTAGCGTTACATAATGGACAGGATCGCGACGAAATCTGGTGCGCCTATGCAGGTATCATTTACGACGTATCGACCTCGCGCCTTTGGCGAAATGGCAAACATTACGAACACTGGGCTGGGCAGGATCTTACAGACGAACTTGCCGACGCTCCTCACGCGGATAGTGTATTCAAACGTTTCCCCGTGGTTGGAAAGCTGCTTTAGTTATACCCGTGCCAAACTTTAAGTTGAGTCATATAGAAACATTTGGCCAGAAAATAATTCTCATTTATGCTTCTTATTGCCGACAGTGGCTCTACAAAAACCGATTGGCGACTCGTTACTGCTGAAGATCAGGTTCGTGTAATACAAACGGATGGATTTAATCCATATTATCAGACTACGAGCCAGATGGTCGATACGTTGCAAAGGCAGTTGGTTCCTTGTGTAAACAGCGAAGCCATAACCAGCGTCTTTTTTTACGGAACGGGTTGTACCGGCCCTGCTGTGAATCATATTGTGGCCGATTCGTTGCGGGCGGTATTACCAGCGTTAGAAACTGTAGAGATAAACAGTGATATGCTCGGCGCGGCCAGAGGGGCTGCCGGAAACGAATCGGGTATTGTTTGTATTCTGGGTACAGGTTCGAATGCATGCTGCTACGCTAAAGGCCAGATTATTCGTGGTATTCAATCGCTGGGCTTCTGGCTGGGCGATGAAGGGAGCGGAGGTTACCTGGGAAAAACACTCGTTCGTGATTTTTTTCAGGAACGTCTGCCAGACACACTCCGGGAAGCCTTTCAGAATCGTTACGCGCTTGATCGCGCTACGTTGCTGCAAAATGCATATCAGAAACCATTTCCGAACCGTTACTTCGCAGCGTTTACACCGTTTCTGTCCGAGCATGCAAATCATCCATACGTAATAAAACTTCTAACGGATGCTTTCGAATTATTCCTGACTACGTATGTGAAGCGTTTTCCGGAGGCAGCAATATGGCCAGTTCATTTTGTTGGTTCTATTGCCTATTACTTTGCTGCGCCCTTACGTCAGGCTGTCCAGAAAACGGATCTGATGATGGGCGATATTCTGAAAGCGCCAGCCGAACGCCTTGTTGAGTACCACAAAACCATTGTGTAACGTACCTTTGTGGTCAGCTTATCAGTTCCGGTTCCAAATTCCAGAATTGAATGTGCGTATGAACCTGGAACCGGAATGATAAATCTGCAACAATCTGAATTAGAAGAATGGCAAATAGATATTATTTGAAAGTAAAAGACGTCATTCGGGAAACGCCCGATGCTGTAACCATAAGTTTTTGGCATCCTATTAACGAAGAAGTTCGTTATCAGCCTGGTCAGTTTTTGACGTTCTTGCTCAATATTAATGGTCAGAAGCTTCGCCGGTCCTATTCGATCTCATCGTCACCGCATGTTGACGTATCGTTGTCAGTTTCCGTAAAACGGGTGCCGGGTGGAATAGCTTCGAATTATCTCTGCGATCGTCTCAAACCGGGCGATATTCTCGAAACGCTGGAGCCAATGGGTACCTTTACCCCTAAACTCGATCCACAGAGTCGTCGAACGCTTGTCTTGATTGGTGCGGGTAGTGGCATTACCCCGTTGTTTTCAATGGCAAAATCGGCCCTGCACGTAGAGCCTAATAGCCGAATCTGGCTTATTTACGGTAATAGGAATCAGGGGTCTATTATTTATAAGGCGCATCTTGATGCCATGGAGCAGGCCTACGGACGGTCAAGATTTCAGGTGACGCATGTTCTGAGCCAGCCCTCCTTTGGTTGGACGGGAGCCGAAGGTAGACTTAATCAGCATTTGCTGACCAAGCTTCTTGAACAAATACCTTCCACTGAACGTCAGAATACAAGTTTCTATTTGTGTGGACCCGATGGAATGATGGCTGAAGCCCGTTCTGCGTTGTCGTTAGTAGGAGTTGCGTCTGAGCGGATCCACAAAGAAAGCTTCGCTCATGCGCCCGTAGCAGCTGGCGACGTAGTAGAAGAACCTATGACGGCAGCTGATAGCGGAACGCCCGAAGTAACCGTTTTATACGAAGGGAGCGAATATAAATTTGCTGTGGCACCCCATCAAACGATTCTGGAAGCGGCTCTGGATCTGGATATTGACTTGCCTTACTCATGTCAGGCGGGTATGTGTACTGCCTGCATGGGACGATGTATTTCGGGTAAAGTAAAACTGGATGAAGAGGACGGCCTATCAGAGTCGGAACTCAAAGCCGGATACGTTCTAACGTGTGTAGCTCACCCAGTTGGGCCAGATGTCGTAATTGAAATAGAGTAGAATAAACGTAGCGCGGGTGAAGACCCGCGCTACGTTTATTCTGGACGTTCTGGTTTTTCAGCTTTCTCTTTTTTTTCTGGTTTTTCGGGCCGCTCAGATCGATCAGGTTTTGGAGCGATTACAGGCTTAACGGCGGGAACAGTGGCAATTTTGGGACGCACCCTAGTCGCTTTGGCGGGAGGCACAGGCGGTGCTGCTGGTTCTTCTGGAGCGGCAGGATGAGCGACTTTGGGTACTTTAGGCGGACGCGGTGCACGTATGCGCCGGTTTGAATTGGCCAGATGTGTATCAACGCTGACGTTTATATTCAGGTCGGATAGATCTGGCATTATATGCTCTAATCCATCTCCATGTTTACTGAGCTCTTCCGATAATTTCTCGATCTGTTCATCCAATTGCTCGGCTTCCCGCTGTAATTTTTCCATAGGAAGTTTGGTGTCTTCCTGCCTTGCATTGAGGCCTTCAACTTGTTTGTTCAACTCTTCCATCGACCCTTCAAGTTTCTTTATCTCAGGTTGAAGCGCTTCTATTTGTTTTTCGATTTCGGCCGTGCTTAGTTTCTGTTTGGCGTTATTTTGAAGTAATCGCTGGTGTTTATCAATCAGCGCGCTACGTTGCTCGATTAATTTTTCTTTCCGCCAATTCAATACGTCGGCGTTACGTTGCAGCTCCTCGATTGGAAACTGCATTTTCTCCATTTGAAGATGAAGGTTCTGCATTTGCCGGGACCGCTGCTCAATGAGTTGACTCAGACTATCCATCTGGCGCTGATGATAGGCACGTTGCTTCTCTAAGGAATCAGGTAAAGGATTGAGCGATTTAGGAACAGACGCCAGGGCACTCTGAATAAGACCATTGTAATCGACTTTTGCCAATCCTTCTACAGTACCATCTGGACTAAGCGGTACGTTGTTCATGGCGGAGGCTACGATATTGCTGTAATCAATATGGGATAATCCTTCGGCTAGCGAATTCATGCCATTATCAAATGAATGATTTGTTTCAATAATCGTCAACAGAATATCCCGATCCGGTTGTGCTACGTTATCAAGGGCGATTTTGCCCGCCATTACGTCGTTGAGGTAGCGCTGCAACCGGGCAACACGTTTAGCGGGTAACCGCTGACCTTTCCACACTACGTAATCAACTTTCTGGTCGCCCGAAATGCTGAACTCCATCCCGTTGCCAGATTTGTGTCGGCGAGTTGATTGCGCTGGTTTGTGCTGATTTGTTTTGCGTTTTGGCTCATCCTGCTTTTGTATGGCGTAAACCGATACACTCATCAGCAAAATTGTTGCAAGGGTGAGACCCGCCAGACTACCATTTGAAACAAGGGGCTGGGTTGGCATGCCTAGCATCCGATGCACGCGGTGCAATAATTCCTGACGTTTCGACGCAAAGGCCATAGCCAGGTTAGGGGTTTGATTTGCCTGAATCAAGCGTAGCTCTTCGATCCGGGCTAGTGCCTGCGCTAGTATACGTCCATCTCCTTCACACACTTGTACGGCCAGATCATCACAGCAATGTTCACGTTCCTCACGCACACGAGCCGACAGCCACCACAGAGCCGGGTGAAAGAAATAAAGCACTTCAACGACCGATTGGAGTAAATTGATAACGTAGTCGTGCCGCTTAATATGGGCCAGTTCGTGAGCTAAAACCGCTTCTACTTCGCGCGAAGTCAGGTGAATTGCCAAGCCAATTGGTAAGAGTAAAACCGGTTTTACGATGCCCACTACCATGGGCACGGCTATACGTGCAGATTCCCGGACTCGAATGGGCACTGTTATAAGCATTACTGACCGTAATTTATCCGTCAGGTGTGTCCAGATCAATGTGTTAGGTTGTAAGGCCGTTTGGCTTAATCGCTGTAAATAAAGCCAGCCTCCTACAAGCCGCAGGCCAAAAAGAGCTATACCAATAAGATAGATCATGACAAACTGACTTAAATGAGCCTCTAAAAACTGTTGCATCTGCTGAGACCAGGAGAGCGTCTGAGCGACCGTTCGCCACTTTACCTGTGTAGCATGAGTGAGTGTAAAATTCGTTGCTACGTATGATGACGAATGAGTAGCCGTTTTGTAATACCAGCTGAACGTAACGGCTGACAGGAGGATCTGTATTACTAACACCGATACACTCACGCGATAACGTAGCGCACTGGAATGATCGCGCAACAGATGTAGAATAACAACTACTGGCAAAACGAGTGCAAAGCCCTGCCAGATTGCATGAAGTAATGTCCATCCCAGCGCATCGACGACCGGATTAGACAGGGAATTAAAAGCGTTCATGAAGTTAGGAAGTCTTATACTTCAGTAGAGTGAAAATAAAAAACGAAATCAGCTTAATTAGTTGAGATTTATCGATTTGTGTCGCGGTTTAGATCATTCAGCAGCGCTTTTATTTCATCTAACTCTTCCCGTGATGCTTTATGTTGACCGAGCACTTGCATGACCAGTTTCGAAGCTGATCCGCGAAAAGCGGTTTCAACAAAGCGATCGACCAGGCTGCGTTGCGTATCCTCTTCGCTAACCGCTGCTGAGTATGTATGTGAGCGGGCATCTTCGTCGCGAGTAAGCAAGCCTTTTTCGTACATAATCTGCATGAGCTTAAGTGCGGTTGTATAACCAATATCGCGGCTTTGGCTCAAGGCTTCATGCACCTGACGTACCGTACTGGGGCCATTTGCCCATAGTACATGCAGAATTTCCAGTTCAGAATCAGTTGGCTTCATTTTGGATCTACGAAAAGTTTCGTAACAAACGTATACGAAACTTTTCGTAGATCCAAATCTGTGAACAAAAACTTTTATAAAAGTTTATAGTAGCGAGCTTATCTAATACGTTGGAAAGGCTATTCGGATACACGACCTGTTACTATTTTTGCAAAACCGATACCCTTATGTATGTTATTGCAAGCCAATTTTTCGAAAATTAAATGACCACAAACGACTCCTTTAGCCTGCCCAGCCGACCGCCACGCCCATTTATTGGGGAAGCAATCGAATTAACAAGCTGGGATGACGTTAGACCACTTTACGACGACTTGCGTGATCGTTCGATTAAAGATGCAGATGAGCTTCGGCAGTGGTTACTTGATCGTAGCGAACTAGAATCTTACCTGTCCGAAAATTTTGCCTGGCGGTACATTCGAATGACCTGTGATACGGCCAATGAAGATCTGGTGAATCAACTGAACTTTTTCATTGCAGAGATCCAGCCCCCAATGACGGTTTATGGCAACGATCTCGACTTAAAAGCTGTGCGTAGCCCGTATCTTAGCCAGTTGACCGAGGAAGGTTACGATGTAATGGTACGTGGGATGAAAAAAGCCATAGAGCTTTTCCGGGAAGACAACATCCCACTCCAGACGGAGCTTCAGACCGAAGAACGTAAGTACGGCGCTATTGTAGGGGCGATGACGGTTGTTATGAATGGGCGTGAAATGACGCTACCTGAAGCCAGCGATCTTCTTCAATCCACAGATCGAACGGTACGAGAAGAAGCTTGGCGGAAAATCTGGGAACGTCGCTATAAGGATCATGGCGTCCTCGACGAGTTATTTGATCGATTGCGTACGCTACGTCATCAAATTGCTACAAATGCCGGTTTTGCCAATTTCCGGGATTATTCATTTGCTGCTTTAGGGCGGTTTGATTACACGCCTGAAGATTGTTTCGATTTTCATAAATCAGTGGCTGAAACTGTTGTTCCGCTACTAAACGAATTAGCTGAAGAGCGTAAACGAAAACTGAAGGTAGAGCCGCTACGTCCGTGGGATGCTAAAGTGGATCTGGCAGGACGCTTGCCATTAAAACCTTTCGCAACCGGCAGCGAATTACTCGAAAAGACCATCATTTGCTTTGACCGGCTTGATAAGGAGCTAGGCGACGATTTACGTATCATGCGGGCGATGGGCCATCTTGATTTAGAGTCGCGTAAAGGGAAAGCACCCGGTGGCTATAATTATCCACTCGAAGAAGTGGGTGTGCCTTTCATTTTTATGAATGCTACGTCAAGTCTGCGGGATCTGGTTACGATGGTTCACGAGGGGGGGCATGCTGTGCATTCATTTCTAACCCGCGACTTACCTCTCAAAGCTTTCCGTAATCCGCCAATGGAAGTAGCTGAACTTGCTTCCATGAGTATGGAGCTGTTGTCAATGGATCATTGGGATGTGTTTTTTGAGGACCCTCACGAGTTGCGCCGGGCTAAGCTACAGCATTTGGAATCCATTATTGAAACATTGCCCTGGGTAGCTACAATTGATAAGTTTCAGCATTGGGTCTATGAGCACCCGACCCATACGGATGATGATCGCCGGGAAAACTGGCTACGTATTTACGATCAGTTTGCGGACTCAATAACCAATTGGGATGGGTTCGCTTTTTATAAAGAATACATCTGGCAGCGGCAACTACATCTGTACGAGGTTCCGTTCTATTACATTGAGTATGGTATTGCTCAATTGGGAGCGATTGGTGTATGGCGGAACTATCGTCGCGACCCGAAAGCTGGGTTGGATGGTTACAAAAAAGCGCTGAGCCTTGGTTACAAAGCGCCTATTCGGGAAATCTACGCAGCCGCCAACGTACCGTTCGATTTCTCGCTCGGACACATTAAAGAATTAATGAATTTTGTCTGGGAGGAGATAAAAAAATTAAATCATTGACCCATATCAGGCAGTTGGTAAGCTATAAGATGAAAAAAACTGTTCGCTAACTACCATCCGCTAGCGACTCTTTCTTATTTTTGCTGAATCAATTCGCAATCAAGTAGCTATGAAACGCGTACTAAATATAAGTTTGTTGGCTGTAGCAGTCTTATCGCTGGCGTCCTGCGATTATCAAAAATACAATTCGGTTCGCCAGAATGACTACCGTGCCGACGACTACAGCGCTAATTACCGTGCTGGTGATCCGGAAGTTTATGGAACAGGTAAAGACTGTGTAGCTGTACAAACAAAATACAAATACACGCCTAATCCAGAACTGGATGCAAAGGCTGAACAAATCCGCAAAAAATTGTATGCGCCGGGAAATACGACGCAAAGCCTTTAGAGGTTAGTGAATAATAGGCCTAAAAGCGATGAATCAGCGTCTGTTTGCTGATTCATCGCTTTTTTATTTGCGCCACTTACTAAAAAGCATGTCGGGTTTGCGGGGGGCGTAAGGTAAAAATTAATTCAATTGTAAATTTTTGCGTTACTTTGTCTGCACATACTCTCATACAAAAGAGTATTTTTTTAGTATATAAGCTTCATTGCACGCGAAGTAAAGACATGAAAATTGCATTAATCACAGGTTCGGCTGGATTGATAGGTAGCGAAGCCGTTGCCTTTTTCTCCGATAAATTTGACCTTGTTGTTGGCATAGATAACAATATGCGCCAATACTTCTTTGGGGCAGATGGCTCAACGGAATGGAATCGCAATCGGTTAGCTGAAACGTATACTAATTATCAGCATCGGGCTGCTGATATTCGTGAAGTAAGTCAGTTGGAACCCATCTTTCAGGAGTTTGGCACCGACATTAAATTAGTATTGCATGCAGCAGCGCAACCAAGTCACGATTGGGCAGCCCGGGAGCCATTCACTGATTTTGGCGTAAATGCGGTTGGTACGCTCAATATGCTTGAGATGACTCGGTTACACAGTCCTGAGGCTGTATTTATCTTTACATCGACAAATAAAGTATATGGAGATAATCCAAACTTTTTGCCGCTGATTGAGACCGAAACTCGCTGGGAAATCGATTCGAGTCATCCTTATTTTGAGAATGGTATCGATGAGCATATGAGTCTTGACCATACCAAGCATTCAGTTTTCGGTGCTTCGAAGGTAGCAGCTGATATCATGGTACAGGAGTATGGCCGTTATTTCGGTATGAATACAGGCGTATTTCGGGGCGGATGTCTGACTGGTCCGAACCATTCGGGAGCGCAACTGCACGGTTTCCTGTCGTACCTGATGAAGTGCGCCATAACAGGAAACCAGTACACTATTTTTGGCTACAAAGGCAAACAAGTTCGGGATAATATTCACAGCTGGGACTTGGTGAATATGTTTTGGCACTTCTATCAGAACCCACGGCCTGGCGAAGTGTATAATGCAGGTGGTGGACGTTTCGCCAACTGCTCAATGCTGGAAGCAATAGCACTCTGTGAAGAGATTTCTGGCAACAAAATGAACTATCAGTACTCAGAAACCAACCGTAGTGGAGACCATATCTGGTATATTTCTGATCTGACCAAGTTCAAACTACACTATCCGGGTTGGGATTGGACCTTCGACCTGAAAGAAACAATGACTCAGATTCATGACAGTATGGCTGCTCGTCTGCTGATCCAGAAATAATACCGGGCCTTTTTTGTATAGTTGTCCAACACTTATACCTAAACGTTTTAAGTGTCGGATAATTCTATAAAAAAGGTTTATCCTTTTATAGTAACGATGAATTTGTTTGAATCTCCCCTTATTTGGGAAATAGGAGGCTGGCTCGCGTTTCTGATTGTGGGAGGTTTATTTATTCGAAGCGACTATCGCCCAAATCGCTCTCGTCGGTATCAGTTGGGGCTTCTACTCTCGTTGCTGGGCCTGCTAGTTCTAAAAAGGGCTTTGGTTCTTTTTATTAATCGAGAGTTGAACCCTGACGAAAGCCAGCTTCTATCTCAGGCCATTACGCTACGTCATTATCCTGTATACTGGAAATACGTAGATGGTGCTACAATGGGGCCCCTCAGTTGTTACTACGTAGCCATTCCAGGCTATTTCGGTATTCCATTGAATTACATGGTGCTACGCTGGGTTTCGTTTTTGTGTCTGGGGATTAATATAGGCAGTGGCTATTTTACGATTGAGAATTTTTTCGGGAGTCGCGCTGCCCGTTTAGCCATGCTACCCGCCGTAGCGTTTCTGGGTTTCACGACAAATTTAGATTTTTTGCACGCTACCAATGAGCAGCTTTCATTGGCGTTGATCGGGTTAGCGCTCTGGCAATATTCACGATTGTGGTTGCAGAAATATTTCGATTCATCACGCAATTTATTTCTTCTAAGTTTCATTTGCAGCCTGGTTCCATTCGCTAAGTTGCAGGGTACCCCAACGGTTCTGGTGATCGTTGCCGCTGCGCTTATTGGTTTACTGCAGCGCTATTCGGCTATGCCACGCCTGTTATTCTGGCGATCCTTGAGTGCATTATTCTTGGGAGGGCTTGCTTTTCCAGCGTTAGTAGTCTTGCTAACCTTAGGGTTTGGTGTATTTGATGATTTTGTTCATTTCTATATAGTTGGAAATTTTGCCTATAGCGCCGGTGCTGGATTCTGGTATTACCTGTTGCAATTTCCCGCGTTTGTAGGACGGACAACTGATTTTCTGGTTTATCTTTTACCAACATTTGCCTTACTAATAGGTTGGCTAGCCTTTTCTCGACAGACATCGGGTAGAAAAGATCGCTTACTATTTATAGTGGCGTTACTTGCTTCTAGTGGATACGCTATCATTAAGCCGGGCAACGAATTCACTCACTACCTACTTTATCTGGTAATTCCTGTTACTTTATTAAATGCCTGGTTAATCGATAATTTTCGTAAGCCAGCACATACCTCTCTTTGGGTTGGTTTTATTATTTTATTGATTGGATTTAACAGGGTTAGTCAGACTGCAGCGCCGAGTAAGAATCCCCTTATTGTTTATCAGGACCCTGGTCGGCGCCAGTTTTATATTTCTCCTGCTTCGCAGAAGACACTTGAATTTGCTAAACGAGGAGAACCCCTCGTCGTTTGGGGATGGGCTCCTCAGTATAACGTAGAAACACAAATGCCGCAGGGCGTGTGTGATAACCACGTGATACGCTGCGTAATGGGTGGCGATCAGCGCATCCATCGGGCCCGTTATCTGCGAAATATTCAGAACTCGCGTCCTCCTGTGTTTCTGGATGCAGTAGGTCCTAATTCAACCTGGCTTAACGATCGTGTAAGGTATGGTTATGAGACGTTTCCAGAATTAAAAAAATACATCGATACACATTATCGATTTGTGGGCGAAATTGATAAAACGCGCGTTTTTGCCCGCATTGATCGCTATAAACACTAAACTACAGGAGTACGTATGTGGACGAAAAGAGGACTTATTTATAAACCAGATGGCTCAAAACCTTTTAGCCGCACGCATGCTCAAGTGCCATTTGGTTATCCAATTGGCGATAAACTTCGAGTCTATTTTTCGACGCGTGATGATCAAGTGTCTTCGGCGGTTTCATTTGTGGAACTCAATCCCAACAATTTATCGGACGTAACCTACATACATGATAAGGCTTGCCTGAGCAAAGGAGCCGTGGGTATGTTTGATGAAACAGGCACTATGCCGTCGTGGTTTCTGCCGGTAGGTGACGAAATATGGCTGTATTATACCGGTTGGAATAAAAGTGAAACAGCCAGTTATCGGCTGGGAATCGGTTTAGCAATTAGCCGGGATGGTGGGTTGACCTTCGAACGGAAATATACAGGACCGCTAATGGATCGATCCATTTATGATCAGGTATGGGTAGCGCAGCCCTGCGTAATACGCGAAGAAAAAACCGACGGAACGATGCTATGGCGAATGTGGTATTTATCGTGTACAAAAATAGAAGTTATCGGCGGGCATCCAGAGCCGTTCTATGATGTTAAATACGCCGAATCGAAAGATGGCATTACGTGGGAACGTAGCGGCCATGTTTGCGTAGGCTACGACGAATTTACAGATGCTATTGGCCGACCGACAGTTTTCAAAGATGGCGATTTGTACAAAATGTATTTTTCCTATCGGAACGCAACCAACTACCGCACTGATGTACAGCGTAGCTATCGGATCGGATATGCTGAATCGAAGGACGGCATTACGTGGGAACGCAAAGATGAGCTTGCTGGTATTGAACGGTCGGCGGAGGGCTGGGATTCACTGATGATGGACTATTGCCATATTTTTCCTTATCAGAATCAGTGGGTTATGTTATATAACGGAAATGGGTTTGGTGCTTCTGGATTCGGATACGCAACGAAGTCCGCTGACTAAAATCATATCAGCGGGATTTGCATTTTAGATAGACAGCCGCCTATTTTGTATTAAACCAGTACGCGAAACAAGATGAAAGAAGTAGCAAAATACCTGATAAAAGTTGACGCTCAGTTCAAAGACGGTCAGATTGTTCCTGAGATTCCGTACGAAGAAGTGATGAAGTTGGTCAACGAACCCAATATTGTTATTATTAAAACTGGTATACCAGAAAATACACTACGTAGTGTTATTGATGCCACGCGTGCATGGGCTGAGAAAACACCGCTTGCAGAAGGGCCGGATACGTTTGATAATAATCAGCATAAACAACGGTTGCACATTGCTAAAATTCAGAAAGCGCCACAGCTGTTCCACGATCACACGTTTGATGCAATCCTAGACCTTGATGAGCCAACCAGGGAAACGTTGTTGAATGTTTTTAATCCGCTACGTCAATTCTGGAATAATCTGACGGGTAATAATGAAGAATATGGTATACGAAAAGGACAGCCTTATTTTCATCCCCAGGTTACCCACTACCCATTGGGTGGGAGTTTTTTCGGACGGCATTGGCATCCGCTTAACCCTCAGAAAGTAGGCACTATTCTGGCCTTGAATCAATATGGTCAAGACTATAATTCGGGTGGAACGGGTTATGTGATTAATGATCATATTGTTGAGACGGAAGGTTTTCAGGATATAGGTGATATGATTCTGTTCCGCTACGATCTTCCACACTGGGTCAGCCCATCCAGTTTTGCCGATCGATTCAGTTGGGAAGATCCTGCTGGAAGATGGGTAGCTATATTGCCTTTCTATGACCCATGGGGTACTCCAGCCGATAAAGATGAGCCTCAAGGGTGGAAAGCTCAGATTCAGACAGCCAAAAAGCTGTCTTCGGAGCCCGCCGTTTAATTAGAAAATCTAACTAGCTGCCTAACCCGTCTATCTGGTTTATATCTTTGTACTGCTAACTAAAGAACCCGGTCTTTAACGCCGATTTGTTGCGTTCAGACCGGGTTCACTTTTCGTGTATGATAAAAGTCAGCGTCCTGATAATCACCTACAACCAACATAAATTTATTCGTAAAGCCATTGATAGCGCTCTTGCGCAGAAAACGACTTTCCAGATTGAAATTCTAGTTGGAGACGATTTTTCAAATGACGGTACGCGGGAGATTATTCAGGAATATGAACAAAAGCACCCCGGCCTGGTGATTGGTGTTCTACATCCACGTAATATGGGAAAAAACGGTGGAATCAATTTCCTGGAAACCTTAAAATTAGCCCGAGGTGAGTACTACGCACTAATGGATGGAGATGATTATTGGACTGATCCACTTAAACTGCAGAAGCAGGCCGATTTCCTGGATGCTCATCCTGATTATTCAACGGTTTTTAATAATGCGCTTATAACCTATGAAGATGGTGCACCTTCTCACCCTTTAAACGGGCCTGACATGAAGCCGTTTTATACGGTCGATGACCTCATTGGTGAGAATGAAATCTGGTTCATGGCCACATCGAGCACGATGTATCGCAACAATATTAAGGAATATCCGATCTGGTTTCGAGAGTCGTCAAGTGGCGATATCCCTCGCTTAATTCTAAAGGCAAAACTTGGTAAAATTGGCTATATTCCGGACGTAATGTCGGTTTATCGCAAAAATAGAGCGGGCGCTAGTTTTCATGATAACGAGCGCGATGAACTATTTTTGCGCAATCGTATTCAGATGTACAGCGATATTAACCGAGAACTTGACTATCGGTATGATAAAGTTTTGCAACGTAATATTGCCCGGTATTATCGGATGATGCTTGACGCCAAACAGTATGAAAGCAGTTATTTCCGACGTGCCCGTTTGGCTATTAAGTACCTTTATATGGGCAAGCCAGACTGGCCTAAAACAAAAGATATAATTCGCAGGTATATTTTGCCTCCGTCAATATCCAAACTTTACAGTACAATCAGATTATTACCTCACCGATAGCTACGTTATTTGTGAGTAATATAGTTTATCTTTTTATATGAAGCTAAGCGTAGTCATACCTGCTTATAACGAGGAAGAATCGCTCCCTCCTACGCTGCGGGCGCTCTATCAAACACTGGCCCGTCATGGCATCCCGCACGAGATTTGCGTCACAAACGACAACTCAAAGGACAATACGTTACGTGTTCTGCAAGAGCTGGCCTCTACCGAGATTCCAACGCTGGTTTATTACACAAATCTTGGACCTAATGGGTTTGGCTACGCTGTTCGATACGGCTTAGAGCGGTTTACTGGTGATTGTGTCGCTGTATTTATGGCCGACCTGTCGGATGATCCTGAAGATTTGGTTAAGTACTATCACAAAATGCTCGAAGCCAATGTTGATGCAGTTTTTGGCTCGCGCTGGGGTAAAGACGGTAAAGTGATCGACTATCCTCCCTTAAAAAAATTCATTAACCGCATTGCCAATTTTATTGTCAAAATGGTAATGGGCATCAAGTACAATGACACTACCAACGCCTTCAAGCTATACAAACGAGAGACTATTGAAGGAATTAAACCGTTCCTATCCCCCCACTTCAATTTGACGGTAGAATTGCCACTCAAAGCGATTGTTCGTGGCTACAGTTACGCCGTTGTTCCGAATAGCTGGACGAACCGAAAATATGGCGAATCTAAACTGAAGATCAAGGAGATGGGTAGCCGCTACTTTTTTATTCTCATGTACTGCCTGATTGAAAAATATTTCTCTCAAGGCGATTTTCGAAAGAAATCCGCTATTTCTGTTGAACAGACCGTAAGCCGATGAGCGAGAAAAAGTGCACTTTAGGCAAATAAGCCTTTAAGGCCAGGGATTTGATAAATGGCTAATGTCTGTATCAGTGCCCAGAATGTTCCACTAAGCAGCATATAAAAAAAGAGTTGACCGCGTTTAACACCAAAGGAAACGGCAAGAGCAGTACCCCCGATAGGGGTTAAAATCAGCGGTGTTAGAAAAGCAATACCTAGTAGGCCCGCCCGTTTCCAAATCCGGATAGCCAGGCGTGTTCGTTTCGTAAAACGTTTAGGCGGATTAGTACGGTACCGGTGAAGTAATGCCTGTATTCCTGATCCAACATACGTAACAACCACTACGCTAAGCATCATACCTACAACTGTGCACAAGGCTGTTTCCAACCATGTTAATCCTAGAGGTACTCCAGAAAGCGGGCCACCAATAAACTTAATTGTACTGGCAATAACAACCGAAACGTATCTGGCAAAAGTCATAATGTTAACCTATCTTCATCCAGAGCATTCAAACGATATTGATCTGCCCGTTGTTCCGTTTACATGCCACTGATTCATTCTTCGTATTCAGGTCCACCTGCTTATCAATACAATGGTCACCTGCAGACGATAATTCCCAGTCTTACTCGTAAAGTAACTGGCGTAGCGTACGAACGTGAACGCTTCATTCTTAGCGACGGTGATTTTGTGGATCTGGACTGGATTAAGCAAGGCCAGCAAAAACTGGTTGTACTCACTCACGGTCTGGAAGGCGATAGCAACCGTCAGTATATTCTGGGAACTGCCAGATTGTTCGCACAAAATGGATACGATGTATTAGCCTGGAATTGCCGCTCCTGTAGCGGTGAAATGAATCGTTCATTTCGATTGTATAATCATGGCGAAATCGGTGATTTAACTGAAGTTGTTCATCACGCGGCCCAAATAAAGCAGTACCACGAAATTGTACTGGTGGGTTACAGCATGGGGGGGAATATTACGTTAAAATACCTCGGGGTGAATAGTTTGCAACTTCCAGCGGTCGTTAAGGCGGGTGTAGCTATTTCGTCGCCCGTCGATCTAGGCGCTAGTGCTACGTTACTAGACCGACCAGCGAATCGGTTTTATCGAAATCGATTTATGAAGAAACTGGTCCTTAAGTTAAATCAGAAAGCTGAGCGATTTCCTGGGCGACTGGATATGAACAAACTAAAACAAGTAAAACAATGGCGTGATTTCGACGAATTTTTTTCAGCACCGGTCAATAATTATCAGAATGCCGATGATTTTTATGCACAAGCATCGGCTGTCAATTTTATGCCGGCCATTACCGTTCCAACTTTACTACTGAATGCTCAGAACGACCCGCTTTTATCTCCTGAATGTTCACCTAGTTGGTTGGCAAAAAGCCATAAGTATATTTTTTTGGAGACACCCCCGAAAGGTGGCCACGTTGGATTTCAGATCAACCGCGACTTGCACACGTATGCTGAGCGAAGAGCCCTAGCGTTTGTCCAATCCCCTACTTGACCGAAAAGAGACCGCTTGGTCTAATTACCAATTATACGTAGCAAATCTGTAATCTGATTAATGATTCGGGCATTTTCAGGAACTGTGATGTCCTGCCCAACAATTTGATAGCCCGTCAGAAGAAGCTGCGATCCAGGGAGACTTTTGGCCATACGATCTACAAATGGCTGTACTTCGTGGTTGGCTGGTATAGAGGTAAAAGCGGTAAAGATATAATCCGGGCGCTTAGTCTGGTAAATAAAGACTAAATCATCGAAAGGCAGGTTCTGACCTAAATAAATAACTTTGTTTGAACGTGCACGAATCAGATAATTGGCAAATAGCAACGTAATCTCATGAAATTCGCCTTCTGGTAAGAACAATACAAATGTCTTACTGGTCGTGGTGGGTTTATCAGCCTGATCGTTAATCGCTGCTATTAACTTTTGGCGTATTAAGTTGGAAACGAAATGCTCTTGTGCTGAACCAATGGAGCCGGTTACCCATAGCAAACCAATACGGCTTAGAAAAGGGTAAATAATATTAATCATTGTATTCTCAAATCCGTACCGTACAACGCTGGCGTTAACCGTTTTTTCGAAATGCTCTTCGTCAAGGTCAATCATCGAGAGGGTAAGCGCCTGAATCTGATCGAGATAGCTAAACGGCTTAGCTGCTATTTTAAGGATCTCCTGTGACATGTCCTCCTGTGACATCTTCGAAATTTCTGAAATTTTATAACCATGATCTTTTAGCAGAGATATATTCAATACCAGCTTAAGATCCTGATCGTCGTAGGTGCGAATATTTGTATCAGTACGTTTGGGAGCAATAATATTATAGCGTTGTTCCCAAATTCGCAGTGTGTGAGCTTTTATACCTGAAAGCTGCTCCAAATCTTTGATAGAGTAACTACTCATCGTAAATCGTTAATACACGTAACCACTTCCTACAGAAAGGTGCTACAAATAGATGGACAATGTGACTAAGTAGGCCTTTAGCAATCCGTAATCTAAACTCTCAAATAAAAATTACGTTGTCGGATTCTGCATTATTAACTAGAGAGGCAGGGCTTTGTTTATGTTTTTGTAAAAAAAGCTTAAACAAAAATGCTCGATTAGGGCGCAACGTTGATAATATAAACTGTAGGAAACGTAGTGGAGGTGTAAAAACGAAAAAAGCCCCGAGAATCAGGGCTTTTACTCTGGGTGAAAGACGGGGCTCGAACCCGCGACCTTCGGAACCACAATCCGACGCTCTAACCAACTGAGCTACAATCACCATTTTGGACTGCAAAAATAACGAATAATGTAGAATGTACAATGACTATCGCCTGAGAAAGCTGTGAAATATTTAATATTCACTGTACATCCTACACAATCTGGTATTAAGCTTGTTTTCCTTGCTGATACCGCTTTTCAGCAGCGTTCCAGTCTACTACGTTGAAATAAGCTGCAATGTAGTCAGGGCGACGATTCTGATATTTTAGATAATAAGCGTGCTCCCATACATCAAGGCCAATAATCGGGAAGCCTTTTACTTCAGCGATATCCATTAATGGATTGTCCTGATTCGGTGTAGAGGTAACAGCTAATTGGCCTTCAGGGGTTAAAATTAACCAGGCCCAACCTGAGCCGAAACGAGTTGTTGCCGCTTTCGTGAACTCTTCCTTAAAGGCTTCATATGAACCAAATTTCTGATTGATCGCGTCGGCCAGTTCACCTGTGGGCTGTCCGCCACCACTACCAGAAATTGTGTTCCAGAACAATGTATGATTATAATGGCCACCTCCATTATTACGAACAGCAATTGGTTCCTGGCTGATATTTGCCAGTAAATCTTCGATGGATTTGTTCTCCATCTCTGTACCAGCAATAGCATTATTCAGGTTAGTCACGTAAGCATTATGGTGCTTCCCGTGGTGAATTTCCATCGTCTGTTTATCAATATTCGGTTCGAGGGAATCGCTTGGGTAGGGAAGGGGGTCTAATACAAAAGCCATTTTATTAATTTGTTAGAATGGATGATTATACGGTTGAATTAACAAGGCGACATTAAATTATGTTCTTAAGCGCTTAAAAAACTTCGCCAGCAACAGTTGACTTTCTTCAGCCATAATTCCCGTTTCGAAACGAGTTTTAGGATGCAATACCGATGGCTCAATGCGGCTGTAACCTCTCTTCGGATCGGCTGCCCCGATAACCAATCGACTGAGTTGCGCCCAAAACAACGCTCCTGCACACATTACGCAGGGTTCCAACGTAACATACATTGTGCAATCTGTTAAGTATTTACCGCCAAGATATTGTGTGGCGGACGTAATGGCCATCATCTCCGCGTGAGCCGTTACGTCGTTTAACTCTTCAGTCTGATTACGTGATTTACCGATGATTCGATTACGGCACACGACAACGGCACCAACTGGTATTTCACCATTATCGCCCGCTTCTTCGGCCAGGCTAAGTGCAATTTCCATAAAGTACTCGTCGGGCATAATTAGTTGGGAGTCGGTAGTCGTTGGAATATTGTTAATGACTACCGACCTTTTTACTGTTTTATTACTTTACGGACCGTTTGCTTATCACCGACCTGAATACGTAACAGATATAGTCCATTTGGCTGCGCCGTCAGGTCAAGCTCCTGCTTCTGATTTTTGCTAGTCTGTTGTATGATTGGTTTTCCGCTTAAATCGGTTAGTGACAACGTAGCAGGATTACGGGTCAACGGTAAATTAAGCTCAACCGTTATGACAGACGTAGTAGGTATAGGAAATGTTTTCACCAATGGACCAAGTGGATCGTCTTCGACTGCCAACAGGGGTAAAACGGTTACGGTTGCAGTCCCTGAAATTGTGCCAGTTCCGCATGCGTTTGCTACGCTGACCAGCCTATAGATTGTTGTACGGGTAGGACGTACCTCCGGCGTGTAAGGGGTAGCGGTCGCTGTAGCAGAGTAACTCTGCACGCTGTCAGCATACGTAACAGTCCATGGGCTTTCTCCGCCAAGCGCAATGGTCAGGCTTGCTGGATAACCCTCATAAATATTCTGTGTTCCTGTTAACGTAGCGCTTGGCTTTGGATACACAGTAAGTTGTGTTGGGCTGTTACTGCCGAGTATCGCTATTTCCGGATTATCAGCTTTTACCCGTACATAGTACTGCCCACCCACTAAGGTTAGGGGCAATGGTGAGGTAACAGGCGAAGTAGTCGAAGAGGTTGGAGCCGCGTATTTTTTCGATGTATCAGCCACACTCACCAATTCAATTCTGAACTGATTTCCCTGGTTAAACTCACCCGTAGTAGTGAACGGAACGCTGATCGACGTGCCTGCGCATAAGGTTGTTGCTGTTAAGGCGCTGGTTGTAACGGTTGGCACACGAACGGTGATCGTTGCTGTCGCCGGGCTGCCTGGTAAACCGACTCCACAGCTATTTCTTACCGCTGCCACCTGATACGTTGTTGTAGAACGAGGTAATAGAGAAAGAGTTGTATCGGTTTTATTCACCACACCCGCTTGACCATCGGCAAGGGTATAACTAAAAGGCGGAATGCTCGTAAACTTCAGTTGCAGCGCAACCCGCTGTCCCAAATTGATGCTGGTTACAGGCGATATCAGCGACAGTGTAGGTAATGCATTGACAATAACCTTGGTTACGGCGCGCTCGCTATAGCAACCATTTTGTCCAATCTGGAAGACGTAAAAAGGGTCTCCATCTGGTTTTATGCTTGTATTGAGTGTAGACGGTATAGGCGCTTCGGTTAACACCCGGTCATAAGGATCGATCCACCGCAGACTTGCACCTGTTTCCGCGGTAGCCTGTAAGGCAACAGCTCTTTCATTCACACAGTAAGTAACCAAAGGCCTGGCCACGGTTGGGGCCGCTGTAGTACGTATTGTCACCTGAATAGTAGCTTTAGGACCCGTACAGCCGTTATAGGTTTGATCTACGAGATACGTCTGGGTGCCAACTTGTGTAATAATTGGTGTAGGTGCATTGGGGTATTGGTTACCATCTGAGTTAAACCAACGCAAATTTTCTCCGTAAGCTGTTAAGGGCGCTACGTTCTGTGCAGCTTGGTCCTGAGTTTGTAAACAGTAATTTAGATTGGCAATGCCTGGTGCTGCTGGCAATGGTTTGATCGTAACGGTAAGTGTGGCTTTGGGGCCTTCGCAGCTTTCTACCGTTTGAGAAACCCTGAAGGT
>NZ_JBMDWV010000045.1:0-19687 GCF_048594605.1 Spirosoma sp. | reverse complement strand
CTTGGAAGAAGCACTTATCTATTTCAAATTCCAGGTCCACTTACTGATAGTATGTTTCGCGCTGATCCGAAGCAAGCTACAAGATCAAGGAATTACTTCAATCCAGACATTTACATTCCCTCGCTTAAACTCGATTGGCGAATCACCGATCAGACCCGTGTTCTTTGGACAACATCGGCCGTGCTGGGCGCCCGAAACAGCGTCCTGTTCGACCGATTGGCGAACATACCCGATACCATTAACCGGGCTACAGGACAATATGCTGCCCGGCAGGTGGATATTGATAATTTCCACAGCTACAGCTCTGAAATGCGGTTGTTACAACGTTATAAAGTGGCGGGCATAGAAGCTACGGGAGCAGCAGGGGTACAGTTAATCAGCACCGATCTACACCGTCGGCAATTGGGTATGGGAACAACCGGTACCGATTTCGATTTATCGCTGACCAGCCCGTTCCGGCGTGATATGCATTTCCGCAGCAACAACGTAGCACTCTTTGCGGAAAGTCAGTTCGCGCTTACGAATCGCCTGACCGTTTCGCCGGGAATCCGAGTTGAGAACGGCAAAACTGAATTTCGGGGTACCATAGATTACTATGATCCTGTCAATCTGCCAACCGACATCAGGCATAAGTTTGTTTTGCTGGGTATCAATGCCCAATACCGGCCAAACGATGCTGTGAAAATCTACGGGGGCTGGTCGCAATCGTATCGTCCCGTTATTTTCAAAGATATTATTCCAACCTCGGTTTATGAACGTATCGACAAAAATCTGAAAGATGCGTACGGCTACAACGCGGAGATCGGTGTTGAGGCACACTGGCAGAGCCTGCACCTGAACGTAACGGTATTTGATTTGCTGTATCGAAACCGGCTCGGTACGTTGCTGTTGGCAAATACCGACGGTACGAACTACATCTTCCGTACCAACATTGGTGATAGCCGCAGCACCGGTGTCGAAGCGTTAATCGAAACGCAACTGTTACGTACGGAGAAGATCTTACTCAGTGGTTTTACGTCAACGGCTTATAACAATGCCCGCTACATCAACGGGCTCGTTTCGGCGGGTGCCGAAAACCGGACGGTGACGGGCAATCAGGTCGAGTCGGCTCCTCGCTGGACGAGCCGTAATGGATTGACAGCCCGCTATGGTACGGCCAGTCTGACCCTCCAGTACAGCTACGTAGCGCAAACGTTTTCAGATGCGCTGAACACGCCCACACCTTCTGCCAATGGTGCTATTGGCCCGGTACCGGCCTATAGCTTATGGGATCTGAACGGCAGCTGGCGTATCAGCCGCGGATTAACGGTACGCGGCAGTATTAATAATTTACTAAATACTCAATACTTCACGAAGCGTCCGACATTTTATCCGGGGGCCGGTATCTGGCCTTCCGACGGACGTAGCGCCGTCCTGACAGTCGGGCTTACTCTTTAATTATTCCATCGTACTTATTAACAGTTAACCAATGAAAACAAATCTAAAGTATTTACTTACTGCCGCCCTGCTAACGCCCTTTATGGCTCAGGCCCAGATGCCGCACGATGCCATCTATATGGGCAAAAAGCAGCTTTGTGTCGCTGGCATGTATGGCTACAGCTCCTGGAATCATTACTGGGAAAATTCATTCAAGCGCGAAAATTTCAATATCGGTACACTCTCCACGCAGAGTGTGATGGTTATGCCTGCTTACGGCATCAGCAATCGTGTGAACGTCATTCTGAGTCTGCCTTATGTCTGGACAAACGCCAGTGCGGGTAATCTGATGGGGCAGAAGGGCGTACAGGACATATCGGCCTGGTTGAAAGTAAAGGCTTTTCAGGCAGGCGGGTTTTCGCTGCATGGTATTGTCGGAGGATCAATTCCGGTTGGTAAATACGTACCGGATTTTCTGCCTATGTCAATTGGCTTGCAATGCCGTACCGCCACTGCACGACTGCTGGCTAACTACAAGCATAGCAACACAGGACTCTACGTAACAGCACATGGTAGTTACGGCTGGCGCAGCAATATCAGCCTTGATCGGGATGCTTATCAGGCCGATGATCGGGTCTACAACACAAGACAGGTACGCATGCCCAATGTAGTTGATGCTGCCGTTCGGCTGGGGGTATTACGCAAAGGATGGCAAACGGAGGTTTTCGCCGAGCGGTCCGCCTGTTTGGATGGTGACAACATTCGCCGGAATGATATGCCCTTTCCCACCAACAATATGCAGTCAACACTGGTGGGCTGGTACGGTAAATTTCAGCCGCGTCACATTGGCGTCAATGCCCGGATTGGCTACGTAGTGGATGGGGTTAACGTCGGCCAGAGTACCAGCTACACGGTGGGCGTTCTGTATCAGATCAATTTCAATAAATAAGGCTCACACGAATCATGAGAAAATATATCCATCTTATAGCAGTAAGCGGTGTAATTGCTGGTCTGGCGACTGGCGTTATCTCGTGTAGTAAAACAATTGACGAGCCGCAGAAAGCGGCTTACGCACCGGCCAATGTAGATGAGAAAGCCGGTACCTGGAAAACCTACGTACTGACGTCACCTTCAGAAATTGCCGTTGCCGAACCTAAGGCTATTAATTCGACAGAATACTTGGCGGAACTCGCGGGTTTAAAACAAAAATCGACCGGCTTGACCAGCGCTCAACAGGATGCCGTTACGTATTGGGGGGCTGGTGCTGCTTATCGATGGAATGAAATTGGTCGGGAATTATGCGCTCGCTACAACATTCCACCCGCTTCGACGCCCGATGGTAAATATCCGGTTCCGGATGCCGCTAACCCACTGGCCGACCCTCGATTCCCGTTTGCGAACCCGCCTTATGCGTCACGGGCGCTGGCCTATCTGAGCGTAGCGCAGTACGACGCTCTGGTATCGGCTTGGTATTATAAATACAAATACAATCGGGTCGCTCCGGCTAAAACGGATGCTTCGCTCAAGGCGTTGTTGCCCGTCTCTTCATTACCATCGTATCCATCAGAAGATGCTGTGGTAGCAGCCGCTTCGGTTATTATCCTGAAAGCCATGTTCCCCGGCGAAGTGCCGTACCTGGAAGCTAAACTGGCCGAACATCGTAACAGCCGTCTGTGGGCAGGTATGAACGTAGAGAGTGACCTGGCTGCGGGCGAAGCGCTGGGCAGTGCCGTGGCAGCCAAAGTAATGGGCCGGGCCAGAGCTGATGGCATGAGTACGGCTAACAATCAGACGGTAACAGCTGGCATGATTCAGGCTGCCAAAGAACGTGGCCTCGCCGAGGTTTGGGTAAGTCAGGAAGTACCAGCCCGTCCGCCCATGTTACCAAATTTTGGTGCTGTTATGCCCTGGAACTTCGACAAAGCAACGCTGGTCAAGCTTCGGCCGGGCCCGCCCCCAGCGCTTAACGGCGATGAATACCAGAAAGATTTATCGGAATTGCGGCAAATCAATAAAAGCCAAACGCGCGATCAGGCTCGCATAGCCAACTATTGGTCTGACGGAGCAGGTAGTTACACCCCTCCCGGCCATTGGCACCGCACGGCAGCCAACGTAGCGCACGATGCTCAATACAGCGAAGTACGAATGGCCCGGACGCTAGCGCTGGTAGGAACTGCCACGATGGATGCGGCCATCGGCTGCTGGGATGCCAAGTACTATTATTATTATCCCCGCCCACAACAGTTTGGTGTGAAAACGTCGGTTGGGCTTCCTAATTTTCCATCGTATCCGTCAGGCCATTCAACATTTTCGGCAGCAGCTGCTACGGTATTAAGCGCTATTTTCCCCGACAGAGCCAAAGAATTCCAGGCAGAAGCAAATGAAGCGTCCACATCGCGCGTATACGGCCTGATTCACTATCGGTTCGATTCAAATGTGGGGCTGGATCACGGCAGTAAGATTGGCGCCTACGCTGTTGAACGGGCCAAAGCAGACGGTTCTGGCTTATAAGATTATAATTTTTTCATTCATAGGTTGACCAAAATCCCCGGCTGCTTTGCGGCTGGGGATTTTTTTAGACAGGAAATAATCGCAGAGCCCCTGATAATCAATATGTAATCATTTATTCCGATTGGTTATGTGTTCTTCGTGTTTCTATAGTTCATCTCATTGCGTATACCACTTACGAGGAAAAATTCCGTTACTAAGGTGGGCTCGTCTCAAAGAGCTACTTTTGCATAACCTATTACGGAATTATGCGGTCATTCGCCTATACTACACTAATTACTTTTCTTCTGCTAAGTTTTGCCCGACAGGCCTCGGCCCAGGGGTTAATTGACGGCTTCATGCGTGGTCAGCGTAAAGCGAATCTTTCTCTGATTGGATCGCAATCGACTTACGATACGTACTACATCAATACTACCGAAACGAAAAATGCAAATCTGGGGACGGTAACAACCCAATCGCTAACCCTGAAAGCTTCGTACGGGTTAGGGTATGATCTGGATTTAATCGTGGCGGTTCCGTACGTGCGGACAGAAGCCAGCGCGGGTTACTCGCCAAAGCAGGAAGGATTTCAGGATCTTTCAGCGGCTCTCCGCTGGGAGGCTTACGATTATAAATTCGGGAAAACACGGCTCTCCTGGTTATTTACGCTAGGATACTCCTTACCGCTTCAAAATTATGTAAACGATGCGCTGGTAGCGATTGGGCGCGGGTCTAGTAATCTCGACGGACGGACAATGCTGCACTACACCGCTGGTCCTTTTTTCCTGACCGGACAATACGGCTATATCCGAATGGGGCAGGTTACGCTCGACCACGTAGTGAATACGTACGATCCCAATCAGGTCAATCCGAACAGTGGCACGAAACTCAACGTACCCGACGTAACGGATCTCATCATCCGGACGGGGATTAAAACGAAGCCAGTCTACATCGACGCCTGGTTTCAGAAACAAACGCCTTACAACGAAGGCACAAACATCGGTCCTGGTGTTCCTTTCCCGACTAATGCCGTTGGTTTTACGCGGGCTGGAGCCAGGGTGTGGATAAAACTTATTGGTAAACTCGGCCTGACGGCAGGCTACAGTACGACGCTGAGCGGACGTAACATCGGTAAATTCTCTCGTGTTGACGGGGGCTTATCCGTTGGTCTGTATCCTTAGTCAATTCCTGTTATGAATGGCTATGGAAGGCCATACACTTATGAAAACGCTTTTTTCACTTATTCTGCTAAGCAGCCTTTTTTATGGAGTGGTTGCCTGTAAGGAACCAATCCTTGATGAAGGAATTTTGCCCTTTGTAACGCCCGCCACGGTAGATGCCGATGGAGGTACCTGGCGAACGATTGTCCTGAAATCAGCCAGTGATGTAACTGTACCTCAGCCTGCCGCTGTTACGTCCGCTGAATACCAGCAGGAATTAACGGCTATAAAGAACGGCCTGTTAAGTCTTAATCCGGATCAGAATACAGCTGTTACGTATTGGGCTGATGGTGGCATTCGGCGATGGAATCAAATTGCGCGTCAACTGGTGGCCAAGTACAATCAGTTTCCTAATTATTTGACCCCCACGACCGGACAGCTGTCATCAACCGACCCTGCTAATCCGAAAGCCAGTCCGTCATTCGGTGCCCGGGTTTACGCGTTGCTAAGCGTGGCTCAATATGATGCGTTGGTTGTGGCCTGGCGGGCTAAATACCAGTATAATCGGCCTTCTCTGGAATCTCAGGGTATCGTTTCCCGCGTACCAGTTCTTAACGTACCATCCTATCCGTCAGAAGACGCAGCTATTGCAGAGGCATCCTACCAGGTATTAGCGCATTTATTTCCCGACGAAACGGCATGGCTGAAAAACAAGGCTACCGAGCATAAGCAAAGTCGGTTGTGGGCGGGTGCCAGTGTTGCCAGCGATCTGACGGCAGGGGAAGTACTGGCGGCTTCTGTAGCAGCCAAAGTGATTGATCGGGCAAAGAGCGATCACTTCAATTCGGCGCATGACCCGAACAATACGTGGCAGTCTGCACTCGCTAAAGCGCCTTACGACGTAAAATGGCAGAGTCTGGAGATTCCGGCACTGGCCCCTGTATTACCGCTAGGCGGTCGTGTGGCGATGTGGTATGATTCGGTAGCTGTTGCAAAAGCGGCTCCCGCTGCGCCCCCGGCCACTACGTCGGCTGAGTTTCAGAAATCTCTGAGCGAAGTGCGTGATTTGGCCAACTCCCGCACCCGCGAACAATGGCGTGTTGCCAGCTACTGGGATGATGGGATTGCTACGTATATGCTCTCGGGCCATTGGAATTTTATCGCTGAGGGACTTGTTCGCGATGCCCGACAGAACGAATTGAGGGCGGCACGCACGTACGCGCTACTGAACCGGGCCATACAGGACGGGAGCACGGCTGCGTGGTCGGCGATGTATACGTACTACGTACCTCGCCCCTCACAGATCGATTCGACGATTAAAACATCAACCACCATCCCCAATTATCCCGGCTACGTCTCCGATCACGCGACGATTTCGTCGGCGGCTGCTACGGTACTCGCGTATTTATTTCCCGATCAGGCTACGCAACTCAACGCACAGGGAGCCGAAGCTGGTCTGTCGCGCCTATACAGTGGCGTGAATTACCGTTTCGATGTTGAGGCCGGAGCCAATTGGGGCGTCAGTATTGGAAAAATCGCCGTCGATGCCGCGAAAACTGACGGAGCAAAATAGCGTAACAAAGACGCCTACCCTTAACGTAGCAGGAGCACCGACCGATACGTAGCAGAGTCGGCCAGGCGTAGGTAGAAATACCCCGTACCTGACAGACCAAGCATAAAGTCGGGAAGCTGAAACTGATTGTACAAACCATTGGCCCACAAGCCTGTCTGACGATACCGCTCCTGACCCCTTTGCCCGATAGCTTCAGCCTGAACACGCCAGTCGGACTGATTGAGAATATCGGCCGCTTCAAGCAATACGTCACTGTTGCCCGCTAGTCCATGACACTGCGAAAAATTAGTCTGCTGTTCCCACGTCAGGTGGCGAGCCGTTGTCGCTACAGCCGTTTGCGCTTCCTCTTTTAAGGCCGGGTGATGGGTCAGCTCATAACCTCGCAGCCGCGAAAGGGCAATTCCTGGTGCACCGTGACACCAGGCGCAGGAGCAGGTAGGACCGTTTGTTGCTTCGTTGGACGTAGCGGCTCGGAAATCAGGCCAGTTCTGTTGAGGCTGGTCGAAAAAAGCGTTTTCGTAACGTAATCCCTGAAAAGCTACATCGCGATATGTAGTGTTCTGCGTCAGAGCGAACGCTTCGAATAACGCATTGATGATACCTGCTACACCGTGCGCAAAACCTGTCAGATGCCGATGGCCAGCACCGGGAATTGTGTTCCACGAAAGACCTTCTGTTGTTCGCTCCGCCCGATTCACTAATTGATCGGCCAGTTGCTCGATAAACGGACGTAGTGAAGGATTTGGATGAAGCTGGTTTAACTGAATCAGGGCTGGAATAGCTCCGGCCGCTCCGTCAATTACGTCAAGGCCCGTCTGCTGCAAATCCACTTTCGCTACGTTGTTGAGCAATTGCTGGCCCTGCGTGATCATTTCTTCGTTGTTTAGCCAATGCCCCGCCCGAATTGCTGCGTAGGCAATGCCTGTCCAGCCCGAAAAGAAACCTAGCCTTGTATGAGGCAAAAGGAACTGAGCCGTTGTCAGCGCATTTTGCAACGTACCGAGGGCAGTTTTCTGCACCAGCCGGTCGCCAGTGGCATTATAGAGTGCTGCCAGAAAAAACGCTACGCCCGCCGTTCCTGAATAAAAATCGGCTTCAAGCGATTTGAAATATGGTTTAGGATACTCAAAAGCGGGGTCATTGGTTGAGGTCAGAAAGTTACAGCGATCACCCGACCAGATGGCATCACGACAAAGCGTCCGGCCAATATCGGCAGCAGTTTCGATGAAGGTATTGGCGATTGAATCGCGCACAGACGTAACGGTTGGGGCGGTAAGGGTTTCCATGCGTGGGTTTAGTTAACGGTATAATCTGGGAAAACGTAAGGATACTGCGCGTCGGGATTCCGGTACGGATGTTCGAGTGATAGGCCAATCGTATCAAACACAGCTTGCACTGACGCGTCGAATGTATCAGCCGGCTGTTCGTTACTGACGGCGTTGACGATTCCCTGAGCAATTAGCCCGCACCGGCTTGTGCCGAAACTCTCGTTAGGATTAGGTGGACTTTCGGCAAAACCAATGCCCGCGGCAATGGGTCGGGTGAATAGGGGAATAGATGGGTGCAGATAAGAAGATAAAATCGGTAAAGCGTCGGCTAATAGAGCTAGCACGATATTGACCGATGGTTTTTGCAGATAAAGAACGGCGGCATCACTACGCCCGTATAAATCAGGATGATTGAGGCATTTGAACTGAAAAGGAATTCGATAGCGATTCAGCGTTTTCGTTACCCATTCGATAAGATGAATACTGCCTTCCGGCTGAATATGGAAATACAATCGGGTTTGTAACGTCACTGAATCGTCATCGGGCGTTTGCCCGAAAACGTAGTAAAAGCCGCTTTGGGCATCCCGGTGCTCCCGGTGCATGAGTAGTCGAACGGTGTCTCCTTTCTGAGCAGTCCCCCTTTTGGGCGTATTATAAACAAACTCACCGGCATAGAGCATGCGTCGGGAATTGCCTTTGGTTGCGTAAGGTGTCCGCGCCATATCGACGGTGTCAACTTCCCAGCCCGCATCGAACTGCTCGACGCTGTAATTATGGCAGCTTAATTCGTTCAAAAACGAATCATCAACCGATTCCGAAACACGGCTTTCCTGCGCATCAGCGGAGCAGTAAAAATGTCGATAAATCAATCCCGATAACGTACTGTTTAGGTTTTCAGGCTTGTATGCCGTCTGCGATCCATCAGTCAGAAGCGTAATCTGGCACTGAGCCGGGTCGATACGTAACCCGTTCAGGATGGTGGTCAGTTGATTAACGTAGTGCGTTTTCATTTCCTGGAAAGAGAAATGCCCAGAACCGAACGGACTGCCTCTTCGGGTGAGCGTAACATATTCAAACTCAATTGCAGAAGCCGGGCCGTATGGATGGTCATAGCGGTAGCTTGCTGAATGCTTTCGTAGCAGGTATGGATTAACTTCAGCGCGCAGTAACCGACCGTTTTAAGCAGATATGACTGAGCTTCTTCGGTTGTCCAATCCATCAATTGGGCGTAAGTTTTCCAGAACTGCTGCATGGATGGCTGCATAGCTTCAAGCGAAAACCCGTAATTGCTAAAGGGATTCTGGCCTGAATGGCGGCCAGATGTAGGTTCGTAAAAGATCCAGAAGTACAGATAACTCTGAAAAATGGCCGCTACGTCCCAGCAGGGGTCACCAATGTCGGCGGTCTCCCAGTCGATCAGGCGCAGGTCATACTGTCCTGTAGCCAATGCATTTTCGTTAATCAGGAAATTGGCCGGTTTGATGTCGCCGTGGGTCAGGCTGGATGCCTGCCATTGATCGCGAACGGCCGACAGACGCTTCATATACTCTTCATTTTGAGTAATGAGCTGCACCATTTGTCGCTCGGCCTGGCTTTGATCGCCCGAATAGGCTGGAAAACCAGCCTCGCTCCAAATAAAAACCACCGGCTTTTGCTTGCGGAACAGCCGAAAACTGGGCGCATCTTGCATCGACCGGGCAATGTTCTTATGAAATGAGCCTAGCAATTCTGCCTGGCGGATGGCTAGTGGAACCGGGAATTCTCGCTGCCGCAGATAAAAATCATTCAAACTGATAGCCCCTGAAACGGCTTCTGTAATCAGAATATGATTTTGGCGATCAAAAGCAACGTATGGCGGCAGAAAATCGCGGAGGTGCACGTAGTCAGATTCATTATTGGCGAGCCAGTAACAGGTAGCTTCGGTACGTAACGTATCGATCTTTTCCTGATCCCAGGCTTGTATCTGTTTCACAAAAAGAGCGCCATCTGCGGTAGTTCGATTGACGACATAATTGGTGTTTCGACTGGAGGCTGGATGAGCCGTGAACGTACCGTCGAGTACTGAATCGAGCGCGAGATAGCCCTTATCCAGTAAATAATGAGCCAGATTAAAACCAGTTAGCAGCATGGGTGGAGTGGGTATAAACCGTGAATGGTTCCTTTTGAACCATTCACGGTTGAACAGAATCAATACATGTACGGATTAAACATACCGTAGTAACCGCCCATCGTGGTGTCGGGCTGGCCAGCCGCTTGTGGCATTCCTCCTCCTGGATTGAGTATCGTTTGTGGAGTCGTAGGCGTAATAGTAAACCGATCCGTCGGGATGCAGCATACCGTGTGAAAACAGGTCTTGCCAGCGCATACAGTAATTCGGCAGGTTACCTGTGCACAGATGGTACGGTGGCAGCTGTAATACTGGCAAATGGTTCGGTTACAGGAAACCAGATTACATACGCTTATCCCAAACCGAGTGGGGCAAAGTTGAGACAAATTAGTGACCGGACAGAAAATGCCTGGTGATGTTGCCATTGGTTGTGGACCAGCACCGGTTGTATCGGCCTGGCCGCCAGCGGGCATAGCTGCGCCCATCATCGTCGTATCGGGCTGGCCAAAGGCGGCATACTGTTGCATGATATCGCCTTCCAGAAACGTACTCTTGGGTCGGTTCGCTGCTTTTGGATCGCCATACGTAACAACCGAATCGGAACGAAGCCATAGTTTGCTACCGCCCAGCGACGACTCCGTCGAACTTAGCTTCTGAGCATAAACGATCGATTCTTCAGGTACTTCAACAAAACTATTGAGCGTTTCGTCGGAATAGACCCGAATGTGGCCAGCCTCTGAAGATTGACCGATGTAGCCCTGCAGTAACGTGAGCTTATCGGTGTTCCGCGGATCGGGCCGGACGGCCCCCACCCAGTCGTCGTATTCGAACCGGGATTTTTCTTGTTCTGCCATGATAAATAGGGTTTAGGAATAATCAGTATAATCCAGTTTACGTGGATTCAATAAACGAGTTGTGACAAACCGAATCAGTCTGCTACGTGCCTGACCCGCTGGCACAACATAACCTTAGTCGCAGACCGTCAATCAGCCGGTAACATTGTCTTCGGGATTACAAAGGTCAACTGTTGATTGTCAGGGTTTTAGAGAACAAACCCCTGTTTTTTGAATTGAGTAGTTGAAGTATTTTGATACGTATTTGTACCCTTTTTAGGGATAGGCTTAAAAATGAGTGAGTGGTTATAGAAACTGACGGAGCCTGACAATACGTTCAGAGGGGCGTATCAACCTTTATTGGAGACGGAAAACACGCTTTTTTTGTAACATTGCCGCATTGTCCACGATTTACTAAGCAAACATTGATGCAATGAACGTTACCGAAAAGTCTTCCGGCTCGCCCTTGAGTGGCCAATCCCGCGTGGTGATCGAACACGTATCACCTGAACTCGATGGAGGTCGGTTTCCTATAAAAGCCATTCCCGGCGACGTGATAGCGGTAGAGGCCGATATCTTCGCCGATGGACATGATTATCTGTCTGCCCGCCTGCTGTACAAATTCATTGACGATGCTACGTGGACAGAAACGGCGATGACACTTTTGGTTAATGACCGGTGGGGGGCTTCGTTCATTGCCGAAAAGCAGGGGCATTATCTGTATACCATTGAAGCCTGGGTTGATCATGCGGCATCCTGGCAGCATGAAATTCATCTGAAAGTAGCCGATGGCCAACGTATTACGAGCGAACTTCTCGCTGGAGCGCAGTATGTAGATGGAATGCTTGGACTGGCAGGGGGCACAGGGCAAGGCGTGAAGGGGAAAGGCAAAAAGACAAAAAACGTAGTGGCTGAGGAAACTCCCGACGTAAAAGCGTTACGTGAAATGGCTGCGCTGTTTCGGGATGAAAGCCGATACGACGAAGCGGTTTCGGTAGCGGAAAGCGACCAGTTTACTTTCTACGTTAATCGGTACCCCGAGCGCAGGCACGTAACGCGCTATGGGCAGGAACTCGGGGTAGAAGTGGATCGGGCGCGGGCCGGATTTAGTACGTGGTATTGTCTGTTTCCTCGTTCGGCCGCGCGCGAAGAGGGTAAACATGGTACGTTCAGGGATGTAGAAGCGTTGCTGCCACGTATCTCAGGTATGGGTTTCGACGTACTGTATTTGCCCCCAATTCATCCGATTGGAATGGCGCACCGTAAGGGTAAAAATAATTCGGTTGTCTGCCAGCCGGGCGAACCCGGTGTACCTTACGGAATTGGCTCCCCCGATGGCGGGCACGATGCCATTCATCCTGAACTGGGTACGGTCGATGATTTCAAACATTTGATTGCGATTGCCGCCAATTATGGAATGGAAGTGGCAATGGATCTGGCCATTCAGTGTTCGCCCGATCATCCCTGGGCCACGGAACATCCGGAATGGTTTAAAAAACGGCCAGATGGAACCATTCAGTATGCTGAAAACCCACCTAAAAAATACCAGGACATTTACCCGGTTTATTTCGAAACAGAGGACTGGCAGAATCTTTGGGACGAACTAAAGCGAGTTCTTCTCGTGTGGGCATCGTGGGGCGTACGCATTGTTCGGGTCGATAATCCGCATACTAAACCGTTTGGTTTCTGGGAATGGGTGATTGCCGAAGTCAAGAAAGAATATCCTGACATGCTGTTTCTGGCTGAAGCATTCACTAAGCCAAAGGTCATGCAGGAGTTGGGAAAACGAGGTTTTGCGCACTCCTACACGTATTACACCTGGCGTAACACCAAATACGAGCTGGAACAGTACATGACGGAGCTGACCCAGAGCGAAATGAAGTATTATTACCGCCCGAATTTCTGGCCGACAACGCACGACATTAACCCATATATTTTACAGACTGGTCATGAGCCTCAGTTTCTGATTCGGTATTTTCTGGCTGCTACGTTGTCGAGCAACTACGGTATTTATGGACCGTCATTTGAACTGATGGAATACGTACCGTTTCCCAACAAGGAAGAATACCTTAATTCAGAGAAGTACGAAATCAGGCTTTGGGATTGGGACAAAACAAATAAACTAACGTATCTGATTACGCTGGTCAATCGAATCCGCCACGAGAACGTAGCGCTCCAGACGACCAATAATCTAACGATTTGCCAGGTGGACGATGACGCGATTATGGCTTACCTGAAAACATCGGTCGATAATCGACTGCTGATTGTGGTAAATACGGATGCCTACAGCCGACGGGCCGGGGTTGTGCAGGTGCCAATCTGGCAATTAGGTATTGGTAACGATCAGTATTACACCGTTCGTGACCTGCTCACGGGTGCTCAATATACCTGGCAGGGGGAACGCAACTACGTCGAACTCGATCCTTACGCACTGCCTATGCATTTGTTTAAGCTTGAGTTGTAGAGCACGAAGTAGAGATGGTAGGCAATAGCAGAGGTTGTCTATACAACTATTAGCTGTCTCCGGGAAACGCTGAACGTCAATACGTTTAGAAGCTTGACGCAGTTGCGCCGAACGATGAATGAATGGCAGGTCGAATATTGACAGACGGCTTAAACATCCGTTAAAACTCACTCATCTGGCGGGGAGGAAAAGACACACGTGTATTGTAACAAAAAAGCCGCTTAGCTAATAGCTAAGCGGCTGATAATGAGGTGGGCCAGCCAGGACTCGAACCTGGGACTTACTGATTATGAGTCGTTACTATGTCATCATGCTATTAGTGATAAATATTTATCAATACTTTATTAAGACTTGATTTCCAAGTTTTTATGGTAATTAGTTTTATGACTATTTATTGTTATTAAGTCTTGATTTTACATATTTGTATTGCAACTTGTATTGCAAAAACTGAATACCAGCATCAATACGCAATGTAAATGAAGGGAGTAGCAACTGTCAACCTATTCTTCGATAAAAGAGCGACCAAGGATGGTCTAGGAGTTATAAAATGGTCTATTTGCTACGAACGTAAACAACGGTTGTTTACAACAGGTATAAAGACTTCAGTTGAAGAATGGAATTTCTTAGAACGAAATAAAGCTGGATTAAAGGGGCATGTTAAAAATAGTGATCGGCGTGAACTGTGGCATAAAGTGTACGGTAACGAATTCACTGGTCTAAATGGACAGAAGCAAGCCGGTTACTTGCTTCGTGCTCAAACAGTTCTTAATCAGTTAGGGGATAATTTCAGTTTCGATAGGTTTGCTGAAGCTATTCTTGATTTTGGGAAACAAAAGGAGATTCCTGCTGATCGTACCGATGTGATAGTTGCTCTTTTTTTGAGGGCAAACAACATGAATAAAGAGGGCCGTGTGGGTAATGCTCTAAATTATGAAACAACTGCTAAATCGCTACAACGGTTTATTGATTCCTTTAATGACGATGAGCGTAAGGAGTTTTTAGGAATACCAGTACCTAGACGCGTTCAAAACAGTCGTTCATCAGTTAGCCTTCAATTCAGGCATTTGACATCCCGTTTTTTGACTACTTATGAACAATGGATGCTGCAATTTGGTCGAGTTTCAAGGAAGCCAAACAAACCGCCTAGCCCAGCTACAATAACCACCGTAGGAATTTATTTACGTCATCTTAGGGCCGTGGTTAATGAAGCTATCGAGTCTGGAGTAATGGCTCGTGATGCATATCCATTCGGAAGAAATCGATATGTGATTCCTGCTGGTACTAATACAAAAAAAGCTCTTCCCAAGGCAGATTTAGAACTGATAAAAGCGTATAAACCCATATCAGGAACTATGGAACAGCGTAGTCATGATCTTTGGCTATTTTCCTATTTCTGTAATGGAATGAACATTACGGACATATGCTCCCTCACTTGGGGAATGGTCGATTTAAGTGCAGGTACGCTTAGATTTATACGGCAAAAGACAGCGCGTAGTAAAAAGCAGAATCAAACCTTAGTTAAAGCTCAGTTACGAGAGGAAACATTGGCAATTTTGGAGCGTTGGTCTAGGGCAGAGCGTAAACAGTCCGACTTCGTATTTCCATTTTTATCATCTGATATGGACGCTGTTCGGAGAAAGTCAGTCGTAAGGCAGGTTGTAAATGTGACCAATCGCTGGATGAGGAAGATTGCTAATGTACTTGGAGTCGAAAGTGATGTAAATACGTATGCGGCTAGACATTCATTTGCTACAATCTTATTGAAGAGTAATACTCCTATTGGGTTTATATCTAAATCTTTAGGGCATACTAATTTAAAGACAACTGAAAGCTATTTAGGGTCATTCGATGATGATGAGGCAAAGATTTTTTTAAACGCGCTATAAATTAAAAATGAATAGTTTCAACGCATTTATAAGCGAAATCTTAACTATTGACTACAGTTATTTCTGGGATACAATGGAGGTGGTTGCACCAGATGAGGAAACATCAGACATTAACTTAATTCAGTTTAGAAATGAAGAAAGAACATTCATAGCATTTTCTGAATCAACCACAAGAGAAATCTATGTTAACAAGTTTAGATCTCGTGTTTCTCAGGAGTACCCTGATGAACCCTCTATTAATCTTATAGAATATGCTATTACTGATTTGCTTATGTTGACTAATGATCAGCAACAGGCACAGATTAAGAGATTAGAAAAAATAATGCGATTCTGGCACTACAATTTTGAAATAGGTGCCTCGGAGGAATCAATCTTATATGAGTCATTATGTATTCCAGATGTAACCACAAATGGCCCATCCAGGGGGCAGCTAAATACTTTTCTGCATATTACTCAAGGGCATGGTATCATGAGTAAGAATCTTCCCGATAGAATTAATAATATTTTCTTATGTAAAGGTTTTTATGATCGATATGTATGGTATACAACTCATAAAGCCGTTTCCATTGGGCGTTTAATAGCAGCAATTCTCCCGGAAAAAGATATCAATCTACCAGATCTTTTTTTTTCAAAGAGAAAATGCTAGTAAATCCAAACCTTATTTGACTCTACGACAAACGGCCTTACTTTACATTTACCAGGATAAAGAAATAAGTATAAGAGAAGCCGACAAAATAGCGAGGTTATATGGTAACAAAAGTGGAGACAAGCTAAAGAAATATTACAACAAGTTTGTTAGGACAGCAAATAGGGTGGGAGTGGAAGGGCAAGAGATCAAATGGTTTATTGAAGATTTAGAAGCTATTATCCCTTTCCTTAGTAAGGAGAATAAACAACGAGTCGAAGTTGAGAAAAGAACTATTAGCGCAAAACTTTATGACTAGTCCAGACTAGTCTGGACTAGTCTAGGCAATGCATCTTTGCCTCCGTCAAGAAACGACGGTAGACATGAATAATCCATTCGAACCAATAAATGAAAGGTTAAGTAACCTTGAAGCGTGGGCTTTAGAAATGCTGGTACTTCTGCGCAATCCAGCGATTAATCAACTCAAGGTAGATGAAGAAATACCTCTCACAATTCAGCAAGCTGCTGACTTTCTGAAGGTCTCCCGGCAGACAATTTATCAGAACATTACTAAGATTCCTCACCGCAAGCGTCACGGTCGGCTTTATTTCTTCAAAGCTGAATTAGCTGACTATCTTAATCAAGCTGTTTAAAGGCGATGATGGATGGAATCGAATCGAATCATATTGCCGTGAATGAGAGCGATCTGATTCAACGACTAAACATGAGCCTGCTTTTCTCACCTACTTATGGAGACGTAAGGCATGATCTATCTTTAGCTCCATATAACTACAAAGGAATGCACATATCTAGCCGACGGCGTAACCAATCTAACTTAGATTCAGATCAACACTGGTTTCAGATGAGAGGGTCGCTGATTAAGGTGGCCAATAATGGCCTTCATAATTGTGACCCTAAAGACCCCATTCAACTATTATATGCGTTGGATGACCTAATTACGAACGTACGGCTTGATCCCTTTAAAACGCCACTCAATGGCTTTGAGCTTTCCGCAACCGTGCGACTAACAGATGCCGAACAGATTTGCAGTGGCATCGTATCTTATCTCAACATACCACCCAGCCACAAAACGATTCATCGTGATAGTTTGGATTTGCCTTATGTTGAAATCGAAGCCAAGCAACATAAATTGAAGCTTTACGCTCCCCAGCCAGATACGTTACGAATCGAAGTTAAAATAGATAAGATGCAATTCTTGGGCGCTGATCGACCACGAACGTTGGCGGATCTAGTACAGCCCCGTTTTACAGCATTGCTGGTTTCAAAATTGCTTTCAGCGTTGGATAAAATTATCTGGAAATATTCTCCAACTGATGTTTCGCGTCTAACCCAGGAAGAAAGCCAACTGTATTTGCTAGGACGAGTAAGTGAATACTGGCAGGTGATACGTCGTAATTTTACAACGGAGAGCGAGTTTAAGCGAGTGGAAAAACAGCGAAGCCGCGAGAGAAAACGCTACAACGAGCTTGTTCGAAGGCTCTGGCAAGGAGAATCGCCTGAAACGGTCAGACAACGTACGTACGTTCAGTTAAAACGTTATGAAGAAATTATGCGTACTCCGCTTTATCAAACCCTACTTAATATTTGTTACCAACGATGGCGATATGTCGGAAATCTACCGGGTGTGGTAAGGCTACCCAAACACCTTAAATTACCCGATTTGTCGGAAATCTACCCTTTATATTTGGGTAAATTTCCGACACCCTCTGAAAGCCCTTACTGTTACATCGGTCAGCCTGGTTCATCGGTAGACCAAACCGCGAATTTATTTTCTGAAAATACACCCCTATTTCAAGTCAATGAAGTGATAGATCCAGCACGCATGTGTCTGAGATCATTGAAGCAAACACAACTGAATAAGTTCCCAAAAAGCCAAGCGCGGTGTGGGTTTACGAACTATTCAACCCATGTTAAGAAGGTGTTGAATTCTCCAGGTGGACTGAACTATCCTTTAGACGAAGTCGAGCGTATCTTATCCGCTACGACGAAGATCAGCTTAGCGTATGCTAGTCAATCACTAAACAATTTAAGAATAATCACTTACTCTTCGTTAAATGCGCTTCCCCTCTTTTCGGCTGCTTAAATCTGTTAATTACAGCTAAGTAAGACATGAAACGTCATCATTCTCGATAGGAATTTTGCTGATCGTTAAGCTCGGCCGACTGACTCGGAATGTGGTACCCTACGTGATTCGGGCATTGAATGTGTCGGTGCCGATATGCCTGAGGCTGACACCTTACCTCTTTGAGTCATAGCTACCATGGCCTAGCACGAGCGGGAAGTAATTGGAGATCGGACCTATAAAGCGTTGGCCGAAGAAACGGGCAGGCTTCAAGTTTGGCAAGCCTGAAAATCTCACCTTAGAGGCCACTCAAAAGGGGTTAGTGATTCGGCAACAAAGTGCCCGGGAACATGAAAATAATCGACGAGCAGCTGCATTTGCGAAATCATTGCGCAGAACTGGAGAGAGTTGGAGTCATATTGCCGCCACCTTAAATGAGCCTGGTTTTCACACCCGCCGAGGAAACAAGTTTTAAACAGTTCAACGTTTGAATAGTAACAGGTGATGGGTAAACGAGTGTTAAATCACATCAACGACCTGCGTTAATGATTTGTAAAATCACAAAATCTATGTGAACCTAGTTTCTGAGCCTCGTCAAGGGAAGGGATGTAGAGGTGAATCAAGCGCACAACGAGCGTCATGGCTTTGTTACGAAGATCCTTTCATATTTATATTATCTGACAAGCTGGCAGATATAACAGGTTCTTCACCTTTTTTCGGAAAGAACTGCTGATTTTAGAAACTTTAGGTAGGAACTACTTCAACCAAGCCAAAAAAACTAACTTGAGTTTATGAATGAAGATAAACTAACAACCATCCCAGATGCGGATGAAGAACTTGACGATCCATATATACATACCGTTTCAACAGAGGAGTTCGTCGAAACCGTAGAACAGGCAAGTAAGGAGAGGGAGGATGATCCAGTAACTCCGAACGAAGACTAACTAATCTAAGTTGCAACGACTATATAAGCCCCAAGCATTAATGGACGTCCAACTGACAAGGGTTTTCGTGAACGGTTTTTAATAAACTTACAGAGATGCCATAATTATCTGATTAACAGGCAATTGTTAGGTTGAATCAATATCAATTCATTGCTTTTAAATGAACGAATTATTGGTGTGTAAATTAATCCAAGAAGTGATAGCTCACAGAATTATTCTAACTTTCCCCGAAGCCATACTGATCAACCATTAACATTGCAGACTTATTCTTGAATTTATAGCTATGAAAAGACTAAAATTTGATATTCCTGGCCTTGATCTAAATACAAAATTAAATTCTAAAGAAACTTACAACCAAGAAAAAATAGCCGCTCTTGAATCTACCTTTAATTTACTCATTAGCGAATTGGTAACTGGCCAATTTAAACTAGTAACGAAAGTTATAAATAATAATGCATTTTCTATTAGTATAGCTGCACTCCCTTCTCATGAGGAAAAAATTTATCAAATCAACTTTGATGTTGGACTATTTAAATGGATATACGATGGTCTTTATATTGTTTTATCAAATAATAATGTATTTACTGGTTTGGGTAAAGCATCCAGTAAATTTCATATTCCTACTTTCAATGTACCAGATTGGAATAGCTTAGATTTGGCTATGGCGAATAATGATGAAGTGTTTTTTGATGCTGATAGATTAACCCTGCATGATTTTCTTTACACCTTATGTCTAAGTTTCATCATTCGACATGAGATTAGGCATATAGCAAACGGCCACGTTGTTTTTTAAGGGAGCAAATGTTTCCACTTTTTTTTGAAAATTCGAAAAATGGTCTGT
>NZ_JBMDWV010000448.1:0-11908 GCF_048594605.1 Spirosoma sp. | reverse complement strand
TTCAATATTGTAATTGTTGGCAATGACCAGCAGCGGCTTGTCGAACACGAATATGTCGTTCTGATAATGGGATTTGTAAGGTACCTGCGCCCAGTTGCGGAAGCTGTACGAGTTGCTGTGAGTCATGTTCGGTACGTCGTAGTGCGCGTACGACTCCGTCCAGATTCGCTGCTTAAACCGTTCTTCGTGGTTCAAACTGAAAAAATAAAACTCCTTCGTGTGCTGGGCCGAGATGGTTTTGCTCAGCGTACCGTTCAGATGATGCCAGTAGGCAAATGGTAATACGTAGCGTAACTCCTGATCGAATTCGCCCTGATAACTAATGACTTTGTATTTCTTTTTCAGTACGTAGTCATGCAGCAGATACCGTCCCTGAACGAGTTTGCAGTAATAGTTGTCCCGCACGAAATAACTCAGATCCTTGCGGAGCTGTGGGTATTTCAGCCGGGCCACTACGTAGAGGGATTTTAAAATGAGCTGTTGCATAAACGGTTGAGCAGACATGGTATCAGGCTGATTTCCCCAGCGTTTTCAATTCGGCAAAGGGTATTTTATAACGGAAGGTTAATCCCAGGTAAATCAGCGCTCCCAGGATAATTTGCACTACCGTGTTAAGAATATCGACGGAATCGAGGTAGGATTTATACAGCGCAATGGCACCTACCATGATCAGGCAAAACAGAATCGGCTTTGTTATATTCTGGACAAACTCGCCAAAGAATGAGCCGATCAGCGAATGAACGATCCGGAAATTAAATGCTACGTTGGCGATGGTGGCAACCAGAAATGCCGTCGCAATGCCTGTTACGCCCCAGTAACGGGCAAACAGATAAACAAGCGGTATTTTGATACAAAGCGTGATCAGATTCAGGCCAAACAAAAGCTTGGGTTTGCCCTTCGAAAAAGCCAGGGTGAACAGCGGATGGCTCAGGAATGTGAAAATGCTGACGAACACAAAAATTCGGATGAGCAGAATGGTAGGTTCCCAGCCGGGACCGTAGAAAAGCGGCACCAGGCTATCGGCCGTAATGAACAGACCAGCCAGCAGCGGCAGATTAATGTAGCTGAGCAAATCTAGAATTGTCAGGTACGATTTCTTGAGTTCGTTGGTATCGCCCTTGAATCGGGCCAGAATCGGATAGGCTACCTGCAGAATAATTGGGCTGAGCTTGGAAATCGGGACCACAGCCAGTTGCGACGCCAGTGTGTAATAGCCTAACTGCTTGACTCCCAATAGTCCACCTACCATAATGTTGTCGGAGTTGGCCTGGATGAAACCAACAAGACTATCGCCTACATTGTAGATCCCGAACCGCAGATGGTCTTTGATTAGGTTAAGATCGAATTTCAGTGCGGGCCTGAATAATTTGCCGCCATAAATCAATTGGAGGGCCGACTTGGCGGTTTGCTGCGCCAATTGCCCATAAATCAGCGATAATTCGGCAAGGCCATTAAACGCCAGCAAGATGGTTACAATAGATCCAACTACCGTACCCGTAATATCGATACTGGCCACAGCCTTAAACTGAAGCTCTTTCTGGAGCAGAAAAAAGTAAATCTGACCGACGTATACAATAATGAAATAGAGCGACGAAAGCTTGATAACCTGCTCCAGTCGGGGCTCCTTGTAATAAGCAACCGCCAGCGGCCAGCTAAAAAAAACGACAATCCCGATAAATAAGCCCAGCGACAGATTGAGCAGATAAATTGTTGACAGCACCTGCTGATCTTCTTCCTGCTTGTAAATGATGGAATTCGAAAAGCCGAGGTTGGCAAAAATGCTGAAAAACGAAATGAGAAGCGTACTGACGCTAACGATGCCAAAAGCGGAAGGCTCCAGCAATCTGGCCAGAATGGCTACCTGACCAAACTGAAACAGTGTGGAAATGGCCGTGGACGTCGTCATCCATTTACCTCCGCTAATTGCCTGTTGCTTATGACTCATTGTACCTGATCAGCTAAAATCGTTTAAGGTTATGCCCGGTGAGCTACAGCGTTCGGTTCGGTATAGCGTTTGGTACGTGTCACCCCCTGCTCAATGTCGATCCGGGTAGGTGCGTCCGAGTCGCTTCCTTCCACTTTGTTCAGCGCAATCAGCACAGGATGTTTGGCCATTTTGGTGTAGAGGCTGTATAACTGCTTATCCCGACGACTCCAGATGGTATGAAGGGTGAGAATCATGAGCGAAACCACGCTTCTATTGACCAGATGCATTGGAATCGGGCTACTAACGAGAGCTGGCAATTCCAGAATGACTTTGTTGAACTGGTTTATCGATAAGGCATCTTCCGGCGAAAGCAGATCGTCCAGCTCCCGGATGTTCATGAAATTTGCGGGCAAATCGTATGGCAGGAACGTAACACCATCCTGCTCAAGCTTCTGATTCGAGTCGGCAATGCGTGGATAGCAATACGCCACCTGCTCGCCCGATTCGGCGTACATACGCGCCAGGCCGTGAGCAAACCAGGTTTTGCCCTGCTTCGAACGGATGCTAAACAACGTAATGAGCGATGGTGTTGAAGCCTGGCGTTGCGCAATCTCAATATTGATGGCATTGCCCAGTTGCTCAAACATGCTAACCGCAGCCCGGCTCGCCCGCGACTTGACGTCAAACTTTTTAACTTTTGGAAACAAGGCCGTAACCGGGCTGCCAATACGTTTCTCGGCCTCCTCCAGCGAGTTAATCCGTTTATCGGTCCAGAAGCGTATTGCCGCCAGAATCAGGGCGATTACAAAGCCTACCCCCGCTCCAATGAGCGTAAAAAATAAACGTTTCGGCGCTTGTGGGGCATAGGGAAAAGCTGGCGGATCGAGTACCGACATTGACCCGTCGATCGCAATATCCTGCCGGTGAGTATTGGCCTGGTTCAGCGCCTGGATTAAGTTCAGATAATCCTTCTCGGCAACGCTCAGGTCGCGGGTTAGCTGCCGTTGCTCCGATTCCAGCGGAGTGAACGTAGTGGATTCAGTCTGGTAATCGTCCAGCCGCTTTTTCACTACGTTCATTCGGGCTCCTGATTCTTCAAACTCCAGTACTTTCCCCAGCCATTCGTTAATCAGTTTCATTTTTGGAACGGCATCCGCTGAGTTATCCGCAGCGAAATAGTTCTGGGCAATTTGCTGTAACTCGGCTGATGCCTTCGTGATTTTTGCCTGGTATTGATCCAGAACCGCCTGAGGCTGGCCATTTGTCCGGGCATTAATCAACTGTGTTTCAGCTGCTGTTAACTCAGCCTGTTTGTCCGTTAAAGCCGTGTTGATTTTCAGGATATTACCGCCTTGAGTCATCCGCTGGTTCAGGGCATTCATAGCTGCTTTAGCCGCCTGATTTCGCATCACCTCAGTATTGTACTCAGTAACCAGCGCTTCACGGGTCGCGGAGCGGGTCTTCAGCTCGTCTTCAAAATTTAAAACATTATGCTGTACGTTGAAGGCTCGCAGCTTGGATTCAGCGTTGTCTAACTGACGTTTAGCTTCCTTCGCTTTGTCTTCATAGTACTTGATAACCGGATTCGTTTCGCCCCGTTTAAGCGACGTATACCGTTCATTCAGTTCAGCAATCGCCAGATTCAGTGTCTGTTGCGTTACGGCCGGGTCCTCCGCTTCGTATTCAAGATCCAGCATGTCGCTGGAGTTTTTACGATTGGCTTTTAACTTTTTACCGATGTAATCGGCCGAATAATAGGAGCCTGGGTTACGGAGCAGCGCTTTGATCGGATTGTCGGTCTGGCTTTTTCCCAGGCTATCTACCCGACGGCGTGTATACGCTGGTTCGCCCGCCCGAACCAGCGACTGGCGTAAACTGGCAGGAATAGACTGCTGCAGCTTCTGGAAATTTGCGGCTGAAAGCTGTTGATCGTCAGGTTTTGTCAACTGCAAGTGGTCGCTCAGCAAATTTACACCAACCTGGTAAAGCGTCTGATTCGATGTAAGCGTTGTCAGTATGTTGTCGAACGCATTACTTACGGCCGAGTAGTCGACGTTAAATCCTTCCTCTGCCGAACGTATTGAATAGCCAGACGTAAAGCCCGTGTAGAGGGTTGCTTTGGTTTTGTACGTACTGGTTTCATTACGCATGAAATAATAAACCGCGCCTGCTGTCAGACATGGAAACAGAATAAACCAGATGAGGTGCTGTTTCAGAAGCCGACCAAGTCCTTGAAGTGTCATGTGGTTAGTTGCGTTTCAATTGATAAATGGGTACGCCAACGAGCAACTCAAGGGCGTATATATTTTTTATAAACAGAACCTTAGATTCTTCCACCGATGAGTTGGTGTTAGCGTAGCGGCTGCTATTAAAGGCGTGAGCTTCGGGCGTAATTTTCCCTTTCTGTAGTTCGACCTCCGCAATCCGGAAAGCTGTAAGCGCCACCTGTTCATCGCGCAGACGTATCTGTAGAATTTTCTGCGACAGAATGATATCCTGATACAGATTGAACAATTCGCGCTTCAGGCCAATCTCGGCGGTTCGCCGACGTTCCATAGCCGACTCGTAGGTGGCTTTGGCCAGACGGATTTGCTGGGAGCGGCCAAACAGATCGTGGATGCTAACGGCTACATTGACGCCCACCCGATATCCGTTCGAAATTTGTCCTAGCTGATCCGTAGAAGTCGTGCCAGTAGATAGAATGGCCTGATTACCACTCGAGTAGTTATAATATCCACCGACATTCTGTAAAATCTGAAGCTTCGATAACCGATAAGCCGCCTGTTGGCCATTGGCCAGAGCGCCCTCGAACTTAACGACCGATGAGTATTTAAGAGCGATTTGGAAAATTTCCTCAAACGGGATCAGTTGAACGGCAATATCCCGGTTAAAGTCAAAGACCATGCTATCCAGCGGAGCATTCGTGGTTTGGCTCGCAGCGGACTGAGCAGGAGCGGTTTGCTGAGGAGTTGCCACCTGTGCATGGCTCAGCTTTGATGCTGCCACCAACAGCACTATCCCCAGCAAAAGACGCTGGCCGAAGTGGATAAGCCGATGAGTTGAGTACTGATTCATATTTTCTTAATTCCTGAATAAAGTTTATTAGTTGTTACGCGGGTTGCTCCTGTCGCCAGGCCTTCGGTATCCGTTGAATAACCTCTTCAAATTCACGGGCTCTATGCTCCCAGGAGTTTCGCTGCGCCATGTCGACCCGTTGCTGTATACGCTTTGAATCCGTGTCGGCCAGGGCCCGGCGTAGCGCCTGCGCAAAGTTTTCGGGCGTATCGGCCAGTTCAATAATTCCGGCAAAGTCATCCAGTATCGAAAACGGCGTCGAAACAACGGGAAGGCCAGCTGCCAGATACTCGTTGATTTTAAGCGGATATATTGTGTAGGTATGCCGGTTGCACACAAACGGAATAATACCCACGCGCAGCCTGGCCAGCAGAGGAGGCAAATCAGCGGGCTGGCGAGGTGGAACAAAGGTTACGTTTGGAAAGTCCGCCAGCCGTTTTGTCAGTTCAGGTTCGTGCACTTCGCCAATAAATTGGAACGTAACGTCGGGCATTGTTCGAGCGCAGTATTCCATCAGATCGATGTTGATCCGGTTGTCGGCTGATCCTAAATAACCGACGATTGGATTGGTCGGTGGCTGCTCCTGGGCGAGTTGTCGGGCCTGGTTAAACAGTTCAAAATTGGCTCCGTTCTTAACGCAGTACGTTTCGGGCTGTAGTGCCGATTTGTCCTGACGCAACGTTTCAGAGGTTGTTACGACGGCATCAACGCGCTGGAGAAAAATGTCTTCGTATCGTTTTCCGTGACGGCTCATCCAATCGCCCGCAGTCGTAATTTCGTCGAAGCAGTAATAGATAGTTGCACACTCATTGAGCTTACCAAGCAACGGAACGCCTAACACAGGATTGTACGTGTTGATGATGAGTGGCCGCTGCATATTCAACTGACGCATTACGTTGCGCAGGCTGTGAATCAGCCGACTTGTATTCCAGCCAAGCAATTGATCATGTAACCCATCGGATAGCCAGTTGATTGGCAATATGACAGGTGGAGTCCATACATAAAGCTCTCCTTCGGGCTGTTTAGGGGTTTCTCTGACAAGCGGATTTCGCAGGCGCACCATTTCCTGAATTGGCATATCGGGGCGTCCGGTCAAACCTTGCGCTAAATCTTTGAGCGTATAGGGATAGTCAACGTAGAGTACCCGATGCCTTGCCGACAGCTCGGTCATAAGCTGAACGGCCGCTTTCTGGAAATTTCCTTTCCAGGCAGTCTGGGCAATACAGATGATGCTGTCAAACTGTTTCATAGCGGACGTTGAGAGGTGAGTTTTGCTCAGTTTTTACTTCAGATTCTGTCGGATTCGTATCCCATCGATAACAGGTTGTAATCAGCATGGTACTGATGAAAATGATACTATTCGTCGGGAACTGGGCCAGTACGGGGTTTGAATACCCCATGACGGCTATCCCGACAAACTCGGCCAGAAAAGCATACATAATCTTGATTAACCACGGATCTTTTAACTGCCAGACTCGATATACACCTATACCCGCCAGGCTTACGAGGATGATAATGTAGAGCGTTAGACCAACCCGTCCGGTTTCGATCCAGATCTCCACGTACCAGCTGTCTGGTGGTGTCTGAGCTGCCCAGTGCTGGGGCGAAAACCGCGCGCCCATGTCTGCCGACGTACCAATACCGGCTCCAAATGGATAGTCTTTCAAATAAGACGCCAGCGTTTCCTGGTTTTTTAAGCGGAGCAGAAACGAAGGATCATTCATGGGCGTCAGAGCCGAACGCATCCGCTGAACCTCATAGTTTGAGCTACCTACGCTGGTAAACATCAGCAGGAGCAGCAGCGGTACGGCAACCGACATGCCGATGACTATTTTAAGAAAATCCCGCTTCAGAAATAAATAAAAAGGTAAGCCAGCAATCAGTACAAATAGCGCGCTACGTGTTCCCGAAACGGCATAACCCCAGAAGTAAACGAGTGCCAGCAGGAGGAAGCCAAGTTTGTAGAGCAATTTTTTCTCTTCAAAAACCCGGATCACGGCTACCAACGTAACGCCCGCCATTTCGGCGCCAAATTGAGCGGCATCGGAATAGAATGAAAAGCAGCGAAGACGCCCAAACAGCAGGTGCGTTTTTGCATTCCCATTATTGAGCCAGGCTACTTCAGCAGGCGCCAGCCCAAGGTACTGCTGTTTGAAAGCCCACAAAGCGCCGAAAAACGACCATACCAGCCAGGTGTTCACCAGAATACGAATGTCTTTTCGTGTGATCGGTGCCACCATAACAATAATGGCTACCAGAAACCAGTGCAGCGAAAAAGGACGTACATGGAAGAACCAGGCTGGTCGGTAAGGAGCTTCTGGATTTAGCAGTTCAAGAACCGTGAACAGAAACCAGATACTGATCAGCCCAAAAGACGGACTACGCAGTCGGTTCCAGCTCATCTGCTGACCATTTAGAAAGCAGCTCAGTAAGGTTAGTGTCAATACGCCGTCAATGACTAAGCCAACTGGAAAATCAATCGATATAAAGCGTGTCCAACCCAAAAGAAAACCAAGCTGTACATATATAAACAGACCAATGAGTGGGCGAATCAGAATCGAAATCACAATGCCCAGACCAAGGGGTGCAACAATCGCCAATACCCCGCCTACAGGTCCCATTCTACTGATCAGATAGCCCACACCAACCGTGTATAGTCCGCCTATCAGACTATACAGCCAGAATTGATTTGAAGACTGACCTCCGTTCAATAAAAATGAGGGTTGAGCCATAGTTAATGAGTAACAGAAAGGTGATTAAGTCAGCGCGTCAACCGCATCGGCCCGACGAACTTTTTCCCATGTACCTGATTGATTGCCACGTAGATAACGTATCAGACCTGCCAGCGCGCAAACGTTCATAAACGTGAAGTAGAACGGAACAAAAATGGCTTTCCAGCGTAGTTGCCGCTTCTCGAGAATGTAGCCCAGCCAGGCCGCTCCATAAAACAATAGCTGTCCGGCAAGAAGCAATCCCCAGCCATTTGCCCAGCCGTCCCGAATAACCAGCCCTGCATTAAGCAGCAGAATCAGAGGCAGACAAAGGGGCGTAACCGCCCAGCGCATAACCCGGTGCGATACGTATTCGAACGTAAGCAGACCGTGCCGGAACGGATTCAACAGATTCGTCAGGCGAGCGATTGACTGAAAACCACCGGCTGCAATCCGAATCTTACGTTTCTGCTCATCAAGAATCGAAAAGGAGGGACGTTCGAGTGCATACGCTTCAGGCTCATACGCAACGCGGTAACCCCGCCCTGCAATTTTCAGGGAGATGATAAAATCATCGAGAATTGTGTCTGTCGATACGGGCTCGTACAGCTCTGTACGGACGGCAAACAATTCACCGGCGGCACCAACAATCGTGTGTAATTCGGCATCCCAGCGCTTCAGCTGCGATTCATATTTCCAGTAGAGTCCCTCGCCTGAGCCTGCTGCTGATTCACTGTCGGCAGTCTGAATACGCTTTTCACCCGCTACAGCCCCTATCTCCGGATCACGAAAATGACGAACGATGTTGCGGACTGCTTCGGGATTCAGTTGTGTGTTGGCATCCGTAAAAATGACAATGGGCGTCTGAATCTGCTGCATGGCCCGGTTCATGGCCGCTACTTTACCACGTCGTTCGGTGCCCCCCAGAACTTCAATTGTATCGCCATAATTTTTGCGCAGGAATTCGTCAGAACCATCCGTCGAGCCTTCAGTTACGAACAGAAAATGAATGTGCTCACGCGGATACAACTGCTCCACTGAGTTAGCGACTTTAGCGGATAAACAGCTGGCTTCGTTATAGGCCGGTACGATCAACGTAACATCCGGCGTAAACTCATTCGAAAAGGCAGCCGTTGCTTTGCGGGCAGGACGTAACCGAATAAGCGCCCACACAACAACGCCATAGCCGATGTAGGTATAGATGACGAGTCCTATGCAGATAAGAAGAAGTATTTCCATTTGTTCGTGTCGATGACGCCAGTTAAGCCGTTACCACGGTGGGTGCGTGAGCGGTTTCTGGCTGCTTAACCCTATGTGTGAAATTCCAGACTACGGCGTCCCTGATGGCTTTGAGATAATCAGGTTGCCAACGTACTATGTACTTAATCAGAGACTTAGGTAGTGCTATGCCAAAGTAAAACAGGCAAAAAATCAGCAAAGGAAATCCCGTTACGTTCCGGCGCATAAACCATAAGCGATTGCGGGTGTGGTAATAGACTTTCATCGGATTGGCCTTGCCAACACTCATCGATTCGCGGTGGTAAATCAGCGCTTCGGCCTGGTAATAAATCTGAAACCCTGCCCGCCGAATTCTTGCCGACCAGTCCAGCTCTTCGTAATACAGAAAAAAACTATCGTCCAGCGATCCGGCCCGCTCCAGCACTTCCCGACTTACGAGCATGGCTGCGCCGTGAGCAAAGTACGTCGGACCCGATTGATCATGCTGTCCTTTATCATCTTCCATCAAACCGATGGCCCAGGTCCGGCCAGTGTACTGATTTAAGGGATGATACCCAGCGTACTGAATCGTGTTAGGCTGATCGTGATAGCGAATCTTGGGACACGTAACACCAATTGTCGAATCCCGATCAAAAGGGGCCAATAACTGTTCCAGCAGATTCGGTGTAACAATCGTATCGTTATTCAGCAAAAAGTAATAATCTCCCTTTGCGTGCCGGATTCCCAGATTATTTCCTCCCGAAAATCCGAGATTATCGGGGCTTACAATTACCGTTACGTTCGGGTAATTCCCCTGTTGGATGAGTGCCGTCGGATCTTCCCGAGAGCCGTTATCCACAACAATAATTTCAAACCGTGGATACGTCAGCGCGCGTGTCGATTCCAGCATATCACAGGTAACCACCGCCTGGTTATAGTTGATGGTAATCAATGAAATCAACGGGGGATTCATTATACGTTTTCCTTCTGCCATACCGCTTTGAGGGTTTTCAAAAGAATAAGCATATCTGTCCGGAAGGAGTAACTTTTCGCATACAGTACGTCGAGCTGAATCCGTTCCTCGTCCGATACCTTGGATTTGCCGCGCTTCATCACCTGCCAAAGCCCGGTTAGTCCTGCCGGAGCCGCAAACCGTCGGTTGTAGCCTATGACGGTTAGCTTTTCGGCTTCGTAGAGTGGCAATGGTCGGTTTCCGACAAACGACATGTCGCCCCGCAGAATGTTATAGAGCTGAGGAAGCTCGTCGATGCTGGTGTTACGTAGTATTTTGCCCAGTCGTGTTACGCGCGGATCTTCCTTGAACTTCGAGAACATGGCTTTCGCCTTCTGCTCACGCTGGTAAAGCGTTTCACAGATCTGTTTCTGATCCATGAATAGGGGACGCTGACATTCCGTATTGGCTAACTGGCAGATTTCGCATCGCTCATCAACCGGCTTTTCCGCTACTGGCTTGTTGTACATGTTATGGGCAGCCATGCTCGCCAGCATTTTGTCGGCGTCGGTGCGCATAGTGCGAAATTTGTACATATCAAAGATTCGGAAACCCGTGCCTACCCGCTTGGAGCTGTAAAAAATAGGCCCTTTTGAATCCAGTTTGATCAAAACGGCAACTACCACCAGAATGGGTGATGCCATCGCCAGTATGAAAAACGAAAGCCCAATGTCGAACAGCCGTTTGCCAATCGGAATACGGATCGAAGCTGATTTCGAGCTGATATGCCCGTTCTGTTCGTACTCCTTTTTCTGAATCAGATAATTCAAACGCAACCGCAGGTCATCCTCCACATAGTTGTGCGGGAACGCATCAATTACATAGCCCTGATAGGGTTGCGTGGTCAGATCGACACCTGTTCGTTCAGTTAACAGCACAACAGGTAGCCGAACCGCTCTGCGTTTTGCTCGTAACCCGTTCAGAAACGTAGTGCTGTCTAACGTATCGTTGTACAGAACCATATCCACTGGCACCTGGCTGTCCAGGTAAGCCAAAGCCGCTTTTCCATCCGGAACACTGATGACGTCGATTTGCGACTGGAATGCCCGTTGAAAAGCCTGAACCCGCGGCTCATCATTTTCAACGTAAAGAACCCGAAACAGCTGGCGGTCTTCGATTACTTCCGGCATGATTGTCAGAAATTAAAGATTTCTAGTAGTCAGGGATCGTTTAACAGGATCAGGCGTTGTTAGCTTCCGTCCGACGTAGTACGCTTGAAATCTTAGCTTTCACCTCGTTCGGATTGAACGGCTTAACGATATAGTCGTCGGCACCCAGCTTAAGAAAATTGATTCGGGTATCGCTGTCAGAAACACCCGATAAAATAATAATGGGTATTTTCTGAAAACGTGGACTGGCCCGCAGCATACCCAGCAGATCTTTCCCATCCATATGAGGCATCTGAATATCTGACAGAATAATGTCGACAGGGTTGCCGGCTTCCATCCAGCTTAAGGCTTCAATGGCATTTTCTGTAGTTGTAACCTCAAAGTCATCTTTCAGCGTCTGGCGAAGAATTTTGCGCATGAACGGATCATCTTCTGCGACTAATACATGAGATTTCATAAAGTAAAGAAGGTTGTCAAATAAGGTATTGATTGTTGATTGATAGACTGTACGATAAATTAAGCGCTACGGTCTCTGGATAGAGGCTTGCGAATAAATCATTTAAGCTAGAAATGGCAGGATGCTTGGGATAAACTAAGAGATGAGCTTGTAACTCAGTAGCCTGCATGTAGCGATTCTGAGTTCATGGTGTAGAACCATTTGCTCTCCAAAGTTAAGCAAATATTTATCAATTTTCTGGAGCATAATAATAATAAATATTAACGTTAAAAGTAACCTTAAAAATGTTAATTAGTTTTTATCATTTTTCGTAATGTACGTTCATTGCCTTGTTTTAGTTCTAACAAATAGATACCAACTGGCAGATGTGATACATTTATTTTGTCCGAAAAGCGATCA
>NZ_JBMDWV010000447.1:0-17993 GCF_048594605.1 Spirosoma sp. | reverse complement strand
ATGGGATTCAGTTTCACCCTGAAGTAACACATTCGCTACAGGGTAAAACGCTGCTTCACAACTTTGTCGTCGATATCTGTGGCTGCGCTCAGGACTGGACTGCCGAATCGTTTGTTGAGACGACCGTAGCGAAACTGAAAGACAAACTGGGCAATGATAAAGTTGTATTAGGGTTGTCAGGTGGCGTTGATTCGTCGGTTGCCGCGATGCTTATCCACCAGGCAATTGGCAAAAATTTATACTGCATTTTTGTCGACAATGGCGTACTACGGAAAGATGAGTTTGCGGGCGTACTGGAGTCTTACAAAACGCTGGGGCTGAACGTAAAAGGTGTTGATACGAAAGAACAGTTTTATACTGCTTTGGCTGGCCTCACCGACCCCGAAGCGAAACGGAAAGCTATCGGTAAAACCTTTATTGATGTATTCGATCACGAGGCTCACCTGATCGATAACGTAGCGTGGCTAGGTCAGGGAACCATCTATCCCGATGTTATCGAGTCAGTATCGGTAAAAGGTCCGTCAGCAACCATCAAATCGCACCATAACGTAGGTGGATTACCAGACTTTATGAAATTGAAGGTCGTGGAACCGCTCAATACATTGTTTAAAGACGAAGTACGAGCGGTTGGTAAAACGCTTGGACTACCTGATACCATTCTGGGACGTCATCCGTTTCCAGGACCAGGTCTGGCGATTCGGATTCTGGGCGATATTACACCTGAAAAAGTTCAGATTCTACAGGAAGTAGATGCACTGTTCATCGACGGATTGAAACGTGAGGGCTTGTACGACAAAGTTTGGCAGGCAGGTGCCATGTTGCTGCCCGTGCAATCGGTAGGCGTAATGGGCGATGAACGCACCTATGAGCGCGTTGTGGCGCTACGTGCCGTAACGAGCGTGGATGGCATGACGGCCGACTGGGCACATTTACCGTACGAGTTTCTGGCCAACGTATCGAACGAAATCATCAATCGTGTAAAAGGGGTTAACCGCGTTGTCTACGATATTTCGTCGAAACCGCCTGCTACCATTGAGTGGGAATAAAAAATAGAAACACAGAAGCCAGCACTACTAGTGCTGGCTTCTGTGTTTCTGACTATACCTATTTGGCACCTGTTTGCCAGGTAAGTCCACCCACCTGCAGGTTGCGATAAAATTGTCGAAGCACTACCTGAAAGGGACGTTTGCGCAAAGGCTTTGGAATATGCAGATAGAGTCGGCATTTTCCCCGATACTTCGCTGGCAATTTCATGCCCTTCAGCATTGTGAGCTGGAATGGGTTTAAATACGCTAGCGCTTCATTTCTATTAATAAGCTCCGCTTTGGGCAGAAACTGGCTTGCCTGGCGGAAAAAATCAACGGGCATCTGAAAAAGCAGTTTTGCGCCTTCCGGTAGTTTTCCATCAATGGCAATATCAAACGCCCTGGCTTTATCGGGTGCGCCCACCAGTAGGAAAGGAAGTTCTACAAATCCATCCATGGACGAATTAGGGCCTGGCTCGGCGCTGACGACATTGAAATTACGCCACGTTACGTTATTGTTGTTACGTATGTAGAGCTGAAAGTTATCCCAGTTATTAAAATCGGCCGGGTCGGGGGCGGGGTCGAGCGCATTTCCGATAATACCAACGAAGCAGTAGTGACCAACGGGCGGTACGTTAGCAGCTGGCCAGGTTATGGCGTTGGATACTGTTAGCTGATTGCCGTTAGGTACGTTGGCCAGCGTAGTTGATCCGGCCAGCGTCCATAAATCAGGGGTTACGAGCGAAGCCGGGGGCGACCAGAATACGGTTGCCTGCACGTTGGTGGCCGCTGAACCGCCCCGGTTGCGCATTCGAACATAAATAAAATGGTCGGTTGAAGCCACTACGCTGCTTCCGAGTGAGGTGTTATTTTCGGTGCCACTTCCTTCGCCAAAGCTGGCTTGTGGATCCGCCACAGCGGCTGGGCGAACAATAACATCGGGGCTAGCCGAAATGGCGCCCGAATGAGGATTGCCCGTATCACCTACAAAATCACGGACATATACGTCAGGGGTGATATTGAGTAAATTATCAATGATTTGGCGCAGGTTCGGCATCACGCTGATTTGGGTCGCTTCGGTCGCTGCCGGGGCTGTGCCGGTGGCTGGATTACGTAACAGCGCGCGCATCTGGCGTGGCCCAAATCGGAACCCCAGGCTGGCTTCAGCAATGCCATTGGTAGCTAAAGCTGCGCCAGTAATCATGGGCGATGCGCCGGACGTACCGCTAAAATCGGTGCGATACAGGTTTGTTGCCGAGCTACTGTTGGAGTCGAGCGTGTTGATATTTTGACCCCAGGCGTAATTGTCGATACGTTGTCCGTGCGGTGCCCACGCCATCCGTGTATGCGGAGCCGCCGACGTAGCAGCACTAACAATGATTGCGCCTGAGTCACGGAAACCGGCCCCACCCGGATTAAAAATTGCATTGCCACCCGGCGTTACGTAGCTGTCCAGTGCAAACGGGGGGGTAGAACCGTTATTCGTCCCGTTGCCGCCTGCTTCAACTACAATAATACCAAGCGCTGTTGCCAGACGAATGGCTTCATATACTGCATCGGTTACTTCAATTGGCCCAAGCATCATGGAAAGACCGGGCACCCAATTTTGCGCTTCCAGCAGAATAACATCACCAAACGACAGGTTCGCCACGGCAACCAGAATCGCATCCTGCTGCGTACTCCCCGAATAGGAAGACCCCCGCACGCTGGCTATATGGGGTGTAATGCCAACGCAACCAATGGTATTGTCGACCGCGCAGATTTCGCCAAGTACGGCTGTACCATGACTGCGAGAACTGTCCAGAATAGTTCCGTTGAGGTTGACGGCTCCATGCGTAACCAAATCTTCGTGATTAAACGTCCAGCCACGTTCAATATCGATGACGCGTTGGCCCTGCCCATCGCCACCTACGAAGTTCCAGGCGTAGCGCGCATCAATGCCGCCCGGTGCTACGTCCAGATAAGTCTGATTAGTGGCTCTAGGATCATTGGCTGCATTGACAAATGGTGAAGGAGCAGGAACATAAATCTCCACCTGTGCCACTTCCGGCCATCGTTTCAACTCTTTAGCAATGGCCGGCAGTTTGGCAGGATCGTCATACTCAACCTTGAAGTAATTGAAAAATGGACCCGGGCGATACGTCTCGTCAGTAGCCTGGGCCTGTCTGATCATCTCCTGCAATTTGTCGGCTGATACCGCCTGATAGAGCCGGGACATACGGAGGTCCGGGAATTTAGCTTTCAGTCGTCTGATTGGTTCGAACTGTCGCTCAGTCAACTGATTGATAGCGTCATCGGTGTAGTTCAGTTTTACCTCAGGCGAAAAACGCACCGCTATGTAAGGTGGCTCGTTCTTCAGAATATCCGAGTGATTCTGACGCATAAATTCCAGTTCTTTTTCCATGATATAAAGGGTTTACGGTTGATAAAACGCGCTGAAAATCAAGCTTACAAATGGACCAAAATAGGTATTGCTACGTTTGCCATTCCGATGCGTGCTTCGTTCAGTGCGTTAGTCGGAAAAAAGAACAGATAATAAACACCGCTGGTAAATTATTGAGTGAACGGTCACCTACAGCCAAAACAACAAGGCCCCAACCGTTGGGCTGGGGCCTGATAAATATGAAAGCAGAAAATAACTAGTTCAACTTCAGAGCGTCTTCTACGTTATCTATGCCTGATTTCGTCGCGTCAGCTGCGTCATCAACTTTGTTGTTGAAATCAGCTTTTGCCTGATTCTTTTTATAGCTTGCTTCCCCCTGGAACTGATCAAGTTTGTTCTCAGCTTTGTTCTTGTACTGATCGAACTTATTCTCAGCCTGGTCTTTGTATTGATCAGCTTTTGCCTGTGCGTTACCAACCAGTCGATCAACTTGTGATTTCACTTGATCGACACCTTCTTCCCATTGACTCTGTAATTCGTCGACGGTTTTCGTTAATTTTTCACGGGTTTCTTTGCCGCTACGTGGTGCTGTCAGGTAACCGATAGCTAATCCTGCTAATACTCCTCTTAGAAAGCTCATTGTCTTATTTCTTTTTGAGTTATTGTATGACTACCTATTCGCTTTAAAAAGTATGCCAGAAAAAAGTAATACATCTATAGGTCTGATTTTTAGTTGTTTATTCATTAAACGTAATCGTTGCCTACGGTTTAGGCAGATATATATGGGGATTTTATTCCACAGGGTAGGGGTTGTGCGTGGGCACTACGTAGAAGCAACGTTACGCTAATGAAGATGAGTTGATTAACATAGAGTTAAGAAAATCTAAAATAATTTCTATAAAATTTATAGAACAAATAGGGTGAATCATTGCTTACAATAAACAACACACAGAACAGGTATTGTTCTGATTAAGTATTGAACTAATGAGCAACGGGCCCGATCAAATGAGTCGAAATAAGGAATCAGTGCCAGCGATCTCAGCACTTGATTCAGGAACGATAGTCATTCCCGTGATTGAAGAGCAAATTCAGATTGATAAACAGATTATTGAGACTGGAACCGTTCGTATCGCTAAACAGGTCTTTGAAGAAGCCCAGACCGTTGACATACCGGTTTTTCGGGAAGAAGTGACGGTTGAACACGTAGCTGTTTATCAATACGTTGATGCGGCACCGGCGGTTCGCTATGAGGGAGAGACAATGATTATTCCGGTATTACGTGAAGTGTTAGTAACTGAAAAGCGACTCTTGCTGGTCGAAGAAGTACACGTAACTAAACGACACATCACCGATCAGGAAACTCAGGAAGTTACTCTCCGTAAAGAAGAAGTGATCGTAGAGCGAAGCGATCCTGACCATGAACGTTCGACCTGAAGGGGTCCTCGTTATAAATTAATTAAACAAAATTCTCAACGTTCAAACCAGTAAGTGTAATGGCACAGCAAACAGTAGTTGGCATTTTTGACAGCGCAAGTGAAGCGCAGCAAGCCGTAGATCAATTAGTTAACGCCGGTTTTTCACGTAATAATATCGATTTGTCTGTCGCTAATTCAGGCAGTTCTTCGGATACGTATCAAAACACGGGCACTACCAGAACCGACGACGTAGTGGATACTACCCGTGATTCAGATGACGGCATTGGCGGTTTCTTTAAATCGTTGTTTGGGGGAGATGATGATGACGACAACAACTACAGAAGGCACACTGAAGTTGGCCGTCGTGGTTCAATCGTAACGGTCCATGCCCAATCCACTGATGAAGCGGAGCAAGCAGCCGATATTCTTGACGACAGCGGAGCCGTTGACATTGACGAACGGGCTGCGCAGTATGGTTACGGTAGTACAGCAACGACTGGTACCGATACGATCAGTGGAAGCGGCACTGCTTACGTTGATACGGATACAACCAACCGCGGTTTGACATCCGATGCTGACCAAACCATTAAGGTAATTGAGGAGAATCTGGAAGTTGGCAAGCGCGAAGTCGAAACGGGTGGTGTTCGGGTACGTAGTCGGATTATTGAGCGACCCGTAGAAGAAAGTTTGCGTCTGCGTGAAGAGCGGGTTACGGTTCAGCGCACTCCCGTCAATCGTCCGGCTACGGACGCCGATTTAACTGCTTTTCAGGAAGGCCAGATTGAATTGACTGAACATGCCGAAGTACCGGTAGTTTCAAAGACCGCCAATGTTGTAGAGGAGATTTCGATTGGTAAAGAAGTCAACGAACGCGTTGAAACTATTCGCGATACGGTTCGTAGCACTGATGTAGAAGTAGAAAATCTGGGTGCTACCAGTACAACAACCGATCCGGTCATAACAACAAACCGGACCGATTATGACGACGATACGTTAAATACTACGTCCACGAATCGGTAAAATAGCATAGGACGCAGGGGTTGCAGGGCTGGCACAAAGCAGGGAATAATTCCTGGTCGGCCCTGCAACCCCTGCTCTTTGCCTGTTTACCGATTTTCAGCAATGACTTCCCGAATATCACTAATGATTTTGCGAGCAAGATGATCGGCCGTGGCCAGCGTATCAGATTCCGAGTAGATACGTATGATTGGCTCGGTATTCGATTTGCGCAGGTGGACCCATTCTTTGTCGAATTCGATTTTAACACCGTCAGTCGTATTGATTGGATTGCGGGCGTACTTGGCCTGAATTCGATCCAGTACCGCATCAACGTCGATATCGGGGGTCAGCTCAATTTTGTTCTTGGAAATATAATAGTTTGGGTACGTCCGACGTAGCATGGATGCTGATTTGCCAAACTTAGCCAAGTGGCTTAAAAACAGCGCAATACCAACCAGCGCATCACGACCGTAGTGCAAATCAGGATAAATGATCCCGCCATTGCCTTCTCCGCCAATAACAGCCTCATTCTCTTTCATCATGGTCACTACGTTGACTTCGCCTACGGCCGAAGCAAAATGCTGGCCGCCGTATTTTCGGGTTACGTCGCGCAGGGCCACTGTACTCGACATATTCGAGACGGTGTTGCCTGCTGGCTCGCCATTAGCTACCCGACTTTTCAGTACGTAGTCAGCAACCGACACAAGCGTATATTCCTCGCCAAAGGGAGAGCCGTCTTCACAAATCAGCGCCAGCCGGTCTACGTCGGGGTCTACCACAATACCAAGATCAGCATTCCCCTTGGTCATCTCTTTGATGATGTCACGCAGATTTTCGGGAAGCGGCTCCGGGTTATGGGCAAACTGGCCTGTTGGCTCGCAGTGAAGTTTTGTCATCTGCTCAACGCCCAACGCTTCCAGTAACATTGGTACGGCAAGCCCACCGGTTGAGTTGACGGCATCTATAACAATTCGGAAATTACGGGCCGCAATCGCATCCTTATCGACTAAGGGTAAGGCGAGAATCTGACTAATGTGTTTTTGCAGCCAGTTCGTATCGGCGCGGTACTGACCTAATTTACGAACTTCGGCAAAATCAAACGATTCGGCTTCGGCAATGGCTAATACTTCAGCGCCATCTTCTTCAGAAATAAATTCGCCCTTTTCGTTAAGAAGTTTTAGCGCATTCCACTGAATGGGATTGTGGCTGGCGGTAATGATGATACCTCCCGCAGCCTCTTCGCCTGGTACAGCTAGCTCAACAGTTGGCGTAGTTGATAAACGCAGATCGACAACGCTCAGACCCAGCCCCTGCAACGTAGCAGCGACCAGTTTCGAAACCATATCGCCGGATAGTCGTCCGTCACGCCCGATGACAACGGTTTGCCGGTCAGGGTTACGTTGTTTCAGCCACTGTCCGAACGCTGCCGTAAACTTTACTACGTCCAAAGGCGTCAGTCCGTCTCCACTGCGCCCGCCAATCGTTCCTCTAATTCCGGAAATAGACTTAATTAATGCCACTGTAATGGGTCAGGTAAGTATTCTCAATTAGTACGCAAAGATAGGCATTAGTCATTTGCCGATAGTTGCCAATCAATAATTAGCTACGTTCCTTTTTAATAAGCAGGGATGTTATAATGTCAAACGGCTGATTTTCAGATAAACGTTAATTCTGACCGTAGTGTGGAGTTTGCCTTTCCCATAAACGTACCGCTGATCGGCGCGGCCAGCTCTGGCTTAGCCGTCGATGTTAGAAAAATGTGCCGATTGACTACAACAGAACCTTCAGTGGGATCAAAGCCGCGCCATCCCGCTCCCGGCAGGTAGACCTCCACCCAGGCGTGGAGCTGATGTTCTTGTTGTGGATTTCCGAACAGATAGCCGCTTACAAAACGGGCTGCTATACCCAGGCTCCGACAGGCCGCTATAAATAAGGTTGTATAGTCTCGGCAGGAGCCTCGACGTAACGTCAGGGTTTGCTCGGGTGGAAATGGAGCACCGCTTTCGCGAATTTCGTAGGTGAACTTCTGGATTGTCTGGTTCAGAATCATCAGAAAACCCGTAGTCTGCCAACTGGCTTCAGTTGCGATTTGCCGGGCCCAGCTCTCAACACGTTCTGATACGCCAACACGAGCCAGATAAGGCTGAAGAAGGTCCTGCTCTGCCTGCGGGTATCGGAACGGTATGTGTTGAGCTTCGAACGGAAACAAAACAAAGTCGAACGAATTAAACTCATCTGACTGAAGCTCTATTTCGGCGGTTACGCGCAAATGATCTGTAGGGCTGTTGATGTAAACCAGTTGCTGAACGTTTCCTTCGATATCAATATTTCGGACAATTCGGGCGGGTTTCGGGTCTATGATCAATTCATAGTTCAGCAGACGCTGGTAAGGATAGGTGCGAGGGTACAGGTAAAGCGTTTGGGGGCCAAGTGCGACAGGAACATCGTAACTGTATTCGGATTCGTGCCGGACGTGGAGATGCATATGGAGTGATAAACGATGAATACTAAATATGAGCAGCTAAAATCACTTATTACTCATCGTTTCGCATTTATAATTTGACTGAGCGAACTTTCTCAAAAATAGGGTCCATCCAGTAAGACGGTACCTTTCGGACTGAATTGCTAAGCAAGGCACTCCACTGATGGGATATCTCATCCATATCTTCTTTTTCAAGTCGATATTCCGTCATATGGAAACTGTCTTTTGGGTAGATGACGACATCTAATGGATAATCCACATCATTGGCGCTGACTCGCGTGGCATCGAAGGCCAGAAACCCAATCTTTAAAGCATCGGGCAAACTCGTTTCGTAAGACAAGTTTCGAAACAGGAGCGGTTTTCCGTATCCGGAATTGCCAATGATTTTGAAAGGTGAACCCTGATCAACTTCCACCCAGTTCCCTTCCGGATAAAGCATAAAAAGTTTGTGCTCCTCGTCGTCTTCCAACTGACCACCCACAATGGCATTCAGATTGAAATTTAATCCACTGGCAATAATCGAAGCCTTGTCTTCCTGCGCTACACGTTTCACCTGTTCACCAAACGCGTTGACGGCTTTATACAATTTATTGAAAGATCGATCTCGCTCTGAGATAACTTCTTTGAAGTACGTAATGGCTTTATCGCGCACAGAACGTAGACCGGATGTCATAATAAATAGCGAGTGATTCTCAACTTCGTGAACCGAAATTTTACGGTTCGAAGAGACTTCAGTACCGGAGGTCAAGCGTCTGTCGGCAATGGCAACCAGGCCCGAAGCAACCTTAATTCCTAAACAATACGTCATTCGATAAGTGGGCAAAATCGGGAGCAACTTCCCCGATAGTAAACCCAACAAATATACAGGTTGGCTCCATTTTTGTTTGACTTGCTACCTTGTTTTCTCAAAAAATCCCGCAAATTGGTAATTCTTTAAAACCATACGAATTAGATAGAACATGCGATCGTGAAACACAGGAGAATTGATTTAATAAGGTAATAACAGGTCTGTAAAACAGCTATATACACTGTTTTTTACCTGGAATGTAGCTATTCCAGGTAACGTACGATCGCTGGAAGAGGAGCCGGCTTGAACGCTCTCTATAAAAGGTTTTTCATTCGCGATCGTGACGGATGGTGGGAAAAAAATCTGACTTGTGCCGGACCGTAATCTAGCAGAATATGTACCCGTGCCGACCGTAAGCTTCTGGCTGCTGCCGCCTGTATTCCAGCTGTAGTCGGCGCCAGGAGGCTGTATTAGCTGAAGCTGATTGTTCGTGGCGCAGGCTATAGTTATCAAAGGCTGAAGCTGGGCTTCGTAGGGAGTAATTGCCTTGAGGAGTTCATCTGTAATTGCATTGGCCCAGCGTTCTCCGGCTTTAGCCTGTCCCAGCGGTGAATAATGTATGCCGTCAGGCCGATCGGCAGTAGACATAATACTGTCAAGATCGGGGCCCTGGAACGTATCATATCCAACTCGATGAATAACCTGTTGTTGAGCAGACCGGACATTTTCGAAGGGTTTTCCTGCAAACGAAGAAAGGGCAATGATCCAGGCCAGATCAGGTTTGTTAAACTCCTGACGGGCTTTGTCAATAACACCATAGTGATGAGTCAGTATCTGATCTACAGGGTTTTCCCGGTCATTTTCGCCGTGGTTTAGTAGAATGGCCCGGATGCCAGTTGATGGTACGTACAGATTCATCAGATTCCGTAGGTTGGCAAAAGGCATCCGTAAACGATACGGGATAAAGTTGTGCGTGAAGGGGATGTCGTACGCGGCTTTGTAAGTCTGTTCCATGTTGCTGCCACCAAACCCCGCGTTATAAATGAGCACCGGTACATTAATACGTTGCACCAGTACGTCGCCCATGCGCCCCCAGAACCAGGCCATTTTTGCAAAAGGAGCCATTCCACTAAATGTCTGTAACTGGCTGAAAACTAAGTCTGGCAGATGACGGGTATCGGCCGTAGTAAGGTACTGCTGAAAATCCGTTGAACTCTGATCAAGAGCCACTACGTTCACACGATCGTCAGTAGCTCCCGGCATGGTTGGGCACTCATCAACGCCATTTATTACACAGCCGGAGCCCTGTGCATTGGAGTGTCCTACAATGGCAAATACCTCGCCTACACCAAACCGGTCGACTGAATCGGTTGCTACGAGCCGCCCGTTACGCAGGCCGCGAACCTCAATCCTGTACCAACCACCACGTACATTGATGGTTCCATTAAACTGACCGTTTATCGGCTTATTTTGAAGGGTTGTCCAGGCAGTGGTGGTGCCCTGTCCAATTGTTCGGACAACAAACCGGGCTTCAACTACGTCGAGTGGTTGGGCGTAGCTACCCGCAATCTGAACGGTAGCTGAATTGGTGTTATTTCGCTGAATCACCATCCGGCTAACCGGATACGTAACGTCAATTTGGGCTACAGCCCAAGTAATTCCTGTGCATGCAGTAAAGAGCAAAAACAAACATAATCTAGGCATAGATACTTCCAGCAGACGATTCGGAGATAACCATTTTTTACCTGGAAAAAGGCTGGTTATCAGTTCTTATATAAGAAACGGGCACAACAAAGTAACGTAACATATGATATGTAGGTTTGTTCTGTAAATTCTATAACGAAAGAAGGTACTTTTCGCTGAAAATGGTTTGTTTTTGGCAATGGTTTGTGTTACTTTGGCAACCAGATGGTATTCAACCCCTCTGCCCATTTTGCGATGAACTTTGACGACGAAGACGACGACGATAGCTTTATGGACTGGGATGGTTTCGACGAGGACTATGATCCCGAAGAAGCTCGTGCCGAAATGGAGGCTGAAAACCGGCGTATTAAGAACCTTCCCATCCTCCGAAAGGCGAATGAGTTGATGGAGCTGACACAGGCAATTGTGGAAACCATCAATAAGGAAGATGACGTGTTGATGATGCACGAACAAATGCTGGCGAACGCGATGATGCTGGCCCCTAAGATTGTAGGAGCTGAGGGAGGAGATCTGTATACCCTACGGATGGAAAACGCCGTTATCATCAAAATGCACGCCCGTGAGCTATTAGCGCAAACTTCTTATTGCAAAGCCGAAAAACTGGCCACACCTGCTTATCTGAACGTATTGCGTGATGAAATCGAACAGTTTCGGCTGCTCTTTGTGGAATGGGTCAATAGCTTTGACAAAGACAATGATGCCCCCGATGATTGGGGACTGTTTTACTGAAAAATAGTCCTGAACTATAAATAGATACTACGTCCCAGATTTACGTTTCGGGACGTTTTTTTATGCCAAATCCGAACGTAGCCTAATCAGGCCATAAATCGACAATGAGTTGACAACTAAAAACCCGCCTATAGTATAATAACAGGATTACTTAACACTGACGTACGAACTTGTCAGGCTGCTTATTACGGTTATGTTAATGAAAGATGGTAAATTGCCAGACGAAATAGCACTGCTTCATGCGTTACGTTATACATGCTTACGACTATACTGATGCCGACGCGCTCGACCGTCGCATGCAAGCTCGGCCCGATCACTTCGAGTACATCCGTCAACTGAAAGCAGCCGGTCAGTTTATTCTCGGAGGAGCTCTGCTTGACCCCAATGAAAAAATGATCGGTTCAATGCTAGTACTGGATATGGAGACGGACGAACAGTTGCAGACTTATTTACAGACAGATCCGTACATTATTCAGGGCGTCTGGAATAAAATTGACGTAAAGCCATTTCGTCAGGCTGATGTATAAAAAAGGTAGTGATCTGGTCAGTTTGCTTTCAATCCGGGCCTGCATCTTCACTCACTAACCTGTTAATAATTAATTATTTTTCTTTTGATACACGCTGCAATATTTGATATGGATGGGCTGCTGGTGGATTCTGAACCTCACTGGCGGATTATGGAACGGGAAGTTTTCGATACAGTTGGGTTATATCTGACCGATGAGCAATGCAAACAAACAACGGGTTTGCCGATACTGGACGTTGTTCGTTACTGGTTCGTTCGAGCGCCCTGGTCATCAGAGGCCGCAGGTGGGCGGAGTCACGAAGCACTGGCCGACGCGATTACCGAAGGGGTTCATGAACGGATTGCGCATTTGGCTGAACCAATGCCAGGCGCTATTGATACGTTAAATTTCTTTGTCAGCCGAGGTATTCCAACCGCCATTGCTTCTGCTTCACCGATGAGTTTGATTGAGGTTGTTGTTAAGCGACTCGGCATCGGTGATTCGTTGACTCTCTGGCATTCAGCTACGCTCGAAGCCCGGAATAAACCTGCTCCCGATGTATACCTGGGAACGGCTCGTAAACTAAACATACTGCCAGCCAACTGCCTGGCTTTCGAGGATTCAGGGAACGGGCTGAAATCGGCGCATGCTGCTGGTATGCGAACGGTGGCTGTTCCGGGTGCTTTTGAATACGATGATCCTAAATTTGAGATTGCCAGTGTAAAATTACCCGCTCTGACAGCGTTTTCATCTGATACGTTCGAGGCTCTCCAAACAAAAGAATGCTATTCCTAAACCAAATGATACTTTATTGATCATGCGTATTTACCAACTCGATGCCTTTACTGATCGGTTATTTGCGGGTAATCCGGCGGCTGTTGTTCCATTAAGCGAATGGCTGCCCGATGAACAGATGCAGTTGATAGCCTCCGAAAATAACCTTGCCGAAACGGCTTTTTACGTAAAAACAGAGGGAGAAGCGAATTATCATATCCGCTGGTTTACGCCCACCGTCGAAGTCGATTTATGTGGTCATGCTACGTTAGCTGCGGGTTATGTGGTCTTTTTTCTGGAAAAAGGGAGTGAAGAAGAGTTGGGGGATCAGATTTTTTTCAACTCCCGCAGTGGCCAGTTGAAAGTTTGTCGGGGAGAAAACGGATGGTTAACGCTCGATTTTCCGGTTGATACGGTCCAGAAAGCCAATCTACAGCCGCCTGCGTTGATTACCAGTTTACGTGAGAAACCCCTGGCGGTATATAAGGGAAAAACCGACTACATGTTAATCTACGAAACGCAGGAGCAAATTGAATCACTACAGCCCGATCTGCGGGAAATGAGTACAGTTCCGGCACGTGGGGTTATCGTAACCGCGCCCGGGCGTTCGGACGACTCGGGCCAGGGCGTGGACTTTGTATCCAGATTTTTTGGACCACAGACCGGAATTGATGAAGACCCTGTTACCGGATCCGCTCATACTACGTTGGTACCTTACTGGGCTGAAAAGCTTGGAAAAAAGGAACTCACCGCTCGGCAACTATCGAAGCGGGGAGGGTATTTGCGCTGTAAACTTAACGACGATGGGACTAACCCGGCCCGGGTTGATATTTCGGGTCAGGTGCAGCTATACTTAACCGGCGAAATCAATCCCTGACAAGTCTTTGAATTTCTTGCAAAAACATCTGGTGAATGCCATGATCTCGGTTATGGCATTTATCATTTTAGGAATGCTGCAATATTTAAAATGTAGGTAATCGTTAAAATAGGAATGAGTAAATTTTTTAATCCGTATTTATTTGTAATCGATCTAAACAAGCGTAGCTTTGCACTAGTAAACGACCTTTGAGCGAATGACTGTTGAAAGTGCCACTTTTGAGATGGGTGAGCTTCTGAATGAGGATAAGCCAATCATTCAGACCAATCCTTTTTTGAGTCATGAATGCGTGCTGAAAAAGTGCTGCAAAAAGTACAAAAAAGGGAAACGCTGTAAAAAATGTCCCGATCGATAATCGGTATTGATTGAGTTACTGCTTTTTCTTCTCGCCAGTAGCCTCTGTTTTTTGCTTACGCCTTCCAATGAACCCATCGCCAGCGTTTATTGTCAATAGGGTAGATGCATCTTTATCTGCACATACCGTTTTGTAAGCAGGCCTGTCATTACTGCGACTTCCACTTCAGTACAAGCCTAAACCAAAAGCCAGCTCTAGTTGATGCGCTCTGTGCTGAAATTCGCCTGCAAAAAGATTATTTGCCCGATAAGCGGTTAGAAACCATCTACCTGGGTGGAGGAACGCCATCGCTATTAACCGAGACAGAATTAGCGCAAATTTTTGCTGCGATTAACGATAATTATGTGGTGTTGCCTACAGCCGAAATTACGCTCGAGGCAAATCCTGACGACCTGTCGACGGAGAAGCTGCAAATTCTGCGACGCTACGTTAATCGATTAAGTATCGGAATCCAAACCTTCGACGAAACAACGCTTCAGTGGATGAACCGTGCACATACCGCTACTGAAGCAGAGCGGTGTGTACAGTCGGCACGCGAATCGGGCTTCGACAATATTAGTGTCGATTTAATTTACGGTATTCCTAATCGTGATCAAGCGTACTGGAAGAATGACCTTGAAAGTATCCTGGCGCTCGACGTACCACACGTATCAGCCTACGCACTAACTATTGAACCGGACACGGCTTTTGGGCGATGGCAGCAAAAAGGCAAACTGCCTCCTGCGGACGAGACCATCGCTGCAGAACAGTTTGAAGAACTGACGAACACGCTCACGAATTCCGGTTACGAGCACTACGAAATCTCAAACTTTGCCAAGCCAGGCCAATACGCCCTGCATAATACGGCTTACTGGCAACGGAAATCTTACCTTGGTGTAGGGCCAAGTGCCCATTCCTACAATGGAGATTCGAGACAATACAATATTGCCAGCAATGCGCGTTATATCGCTGATATTCGGCAAGGTAAGTTGCCAGCTACCATAGAGGAGCTAACCGTTGCTGACCAGGTAAATGAGTATTTGTTAACAGGGTTACGGACCAAATGGGGATGCTCACTTGCTGAACTGAACAAGCTGCTTGGCCGTAATTTTGTGGATGCGCAGGCACACGACCTGTCAGCGATGTATGCATCGGGCTGGCTGGTAAATGATGGTGATCGGCTACGGTTGTCCGAAGCAGGAAAACTTTTTGCCGACCGGGTAGCTGCTACGTTGTTTGTAGAGGAATAGCAGAGAAGAAAGGCTGACGCTACGTGGGTTCGCTTTGATTCGTAAAAGATTTAAAGTTGGCCTGGCTTAAATGCGGGTTTACGTCCGCTTTACAATTATTTTCGCGGAACAGTTTTAGCTTATGAGTCCGCAACGTCCTGGCAACACATTTCGCAACATGCCCCAGCAACCCCGTCCGAAAGCGGCTAATGCATCGACGCAACAGGAGCCAAAAATTGAGCGCAGGCTAGGACAAACCCGGGCTTCGGCCCATAGAGAAAAAGCGTCACGGCTGGGTAAAACGCGCCGGTTTATTCGGCAGTATCCCATGCTGGAGCGGGCATATCGAGTGGCTATCAAGGTTTTCCTCTGGTTATTTTTCGGTTCGCTGGGCTACGTAATAATTCTGAAATACGTACCTGTGTGGGTAACTCCGCTGGTTGTGTCCCGTTGGGTTGATACGTTTGGGACTGATGAGAGCAGTCATGTTTACAAAAAATGGCGCTCGTACGATAACATAAGCAAAGAAGTAGCCCTTGCTGTAGTTGCTTCTGAAGACCAGGCTTTTCCAACACACTGGGGCTTCGATTTCGACGAAATTCAGGACGCTATCAAAGAAAATGAGAAACGGGAACGCCCGCGCGGAGCCAGTACTATTTCGCAGCAGGTAGCCAAGAACGTATTTCTCTGGACCGGACGCAGCTATATTCGAAAAGGGTTAGAAGTTTATTTTACCGTTCTGATTGAATTAATCTGGGGAAAAAAGCGAATTCTGGAGGTGTATCTGAACGTAGCCGAAATGGGACCCATGACGTTTGGGGTCGAAGCAGCATCGCAACGGTACTACAACCATTCGGCCGAAACACTTTCACGTAACGAAGCAGCCCGGATTGCGGCTGTATTGCCTAATCCACGGCAATTTTCAATTAGCAATCCATCCAGCTACATTCAGCGTCGGACACGCCAGATAGCCCGGCAGATGCGCTATCTGGGCGGTCAGAAGTACATTAGAAACCTGTAGCGTCCGGATAATATTGACAAAACAAGTCGTTTCATCCTTCGGGTTTGGGATCAATCATACGGGTTTCCAGCCGTATTACGTATTTTTGTATTTATGAAAAAATCAGACATTCATTTTTCGGTTGAACTAGACAACCAGAATATTCCTGAAAAAATTTATTGGGAAGCTACCGACAACCCAAACGAAGGGCTAAGCGACACTCGGGCAATTGCGATAGCGCTTTGGGATCATTACCACAATAGTACCCTTAAAATTGACCTCTGGACAAAAGATATGGAAGTGGTGGATATGAAACGCTTCCTGATCGAAATCATGAGTGGTATTGCCGATACGGCCCTTAATGCAACGGGTGATCAGCGTATGGCTAACGATATCGAAAATACCTGCCGCACGCTTAGTAAACGACTCGAAGAAGAAATCAGGCAACAGGAAAAACAACAATGACCTTAGTATTGCTAACCTTTGATACGTTAGTAGGCTGTTACGTTGCTCAATGAGATTCGATGTCTATGAAAAAAATTCTTTTTCTGATCCTGATAGTCAATAGTGTATTCGCTCAAACGGGCGGGGGCATACAGTTCCGTCAGACTCCACTGGATGCTGTATTTCAGGAAGCCCGACGAGTTGGAAAACCCGTATTTGTTGAAATTTATTCACCTTCCTGTCACGTCTGCCAGAGCTTTGTGCCAACGCTGGCTGACAGTAGAGTGGGGAAGTTTTATAATGCGAAATTCATTAATACGAAACTGGATTTCGCTCAGCCGTCTACTAAAAGTTTTTTAGACCGATACCGGCTATTTATTCCTTCGTTACCGCTGTTTCTCTATTTTGATCCGCAACAGAATCTGATTCATTTCGCCATGAGTAATAACTCAACAGATGAAGTGATTCGCCATGGTACGAATGCGCTTAATCCGAAAGTGCGTAGTCAGACAATGACGTTACGTTATCAGCAGGGAGAGCGTTCTCCCAACTTCCTGATTGATTATGGTATGTATTGTCGGATTACAAAAGACACAGCTGCCAACATTACGGCAATGAACGATTACGCCAAAAGGGTATCTCCAGCTACGTATACCAACCAAACGAACTGGCTCGCGCTGGAAAAACTTATATTGGATTACGAAAATCCTATGTTTCAATACATGATAGATCATCTGGATGCTTACCGTAAAGCTTACGGAGCAGAAGCCACTCAACAGGTTGCTGAGAATATACTGATGTCATCATTGTACAGTGGGCGTGGCATACGTTATCCTATAACCAAAATTCAGGAAATCCGTCAGGGGCTAATTAAGATTGGTATTAGTACAAAGGTGGCTAATAACCGGACGTTGCTGCCCGAAGTGAACGCCTATCTCCGGAATCATCAGACGGCTAAAGCCGTTGAGCGGATGGACAATCATGCAAATGCCAATCAGTTGTCGGTTTTGGAGTACCTCTATATTTCGCGACTTTTCAACCGCAATAGCCCGGATGCGATAGCGGCTCCGACCGTTGCCAAATGGCTTAACAAAGCTCTTTCGCTGAAACCGGAGCCCAAGGAACAAGCTGACCTATACTACGAACTAGCGGAAGCGTACCGACGGGGTGGAAAGAGTAATGATGCACAAAGAGCCGCTCAAAAATCGATGGAGCTGGCTCAGGAAACTCGTTTGGACACGCGCCGGAACGTAGAGCAACTAGGCAAATTGAAGTAAATGATTTGTTCACAGCCTAAAAAAGGGC
>NZ_JBMDWV010000446.1:0-23220 GCF_048594605.1 Spirosoma sp. | reverse complement strand
TTATGAAGCTGTCGGACAGCCTCTACATTGACCTGTTCCAGTACAATAGTCATCGCAGCTTCGAACGTAAACCCAGTCCACATACGATATTCTACTTCGCAGGCAATATGATCGAGCAGTTCCTCAACCAATGCGTCGGTTGAGCCGGTATGAATCAAGTGATTATGCAGTTTCGCTACTTGTTGTGGGCTGAGTTTTTTCATGACTCTATCTGCGTTTGTCGGTCCATTCTATAACGTTACGTGACTTAGGGAGCTGTAGCCAAATGGTTTGGTAATTGAAGCAGGCTGCGCATCATGTTCATAAAATGTTCAAAATCAGAGACTTTTTGAACGGCTATTTCACTGCCTTGGGGCGTTAGGGAGTAATATTTGCGAAGTCGCCCTTCTACTTCTTCCGTTTCGGTAGTCAGCAAACCTTCCTGCTCTAATTTATGAAGTACCGGGTATAAAGCGCCAAAGGAAAGGATAATCTCACCCTGGGTTCGCTCTTTAACGGCCTGAGTGATTTCATATCCGTACATACGCTGCCTTCCCGATGGGTGGTGCGCTGGTTCGGCTAATAACTTCAAAACAATCGTTTTCAGCGTGCCCCGAAGAAATTCATTACCTGCTGGTTCCATACAGTATAAAGACCAATGACTAAACAGTTTACTGTAAATATATATAAAATACCGATATATAAGTTTAGTTCGCTCCTGAAGTAATTTCTGAGTGAAAATTATGGACAATCAGCACGTGTGTTGAAGCGATAACGACTGATATATAGAGAATGTAGCCTTTCTGAATCGGCCGGACAAGTCATTTGAGATGGTCCATTGACCATATAGGTTAAACTTTTGGCTTTGAATACGAGTTGGTCAAAAGTTACCTTGCAGGCCAAGTGTGTCAGAAGTTTCGGCTACATTTACGGCTGCATTTCCAATTAACAACATAGTATTATGGCACAAGCAAAATCTGGCGATACCGTTCAGGTACATTACACCGGAACCCTGGCCGATGGGACTATCTTTGATTCATCAGTAGGTCGTACTCCGCTGGAGTTTACGGTTGGCAGCGGGCAGGTGATTAAAGGTTTCGATGAAGGCGTAGCCGGTATGAACCAGGGCGAAACGAAAACCATCAACATTCCGGTGGAAGACGCTTACGGGCCGGCTAATGAGGAAATGATTTTTACACTCAATCGTTCCGACATTCCGGATGATATTCCGCTTGAAGTGGGTAGCACCCTTAATATGCACGAAGACGGGAATCCGCGGCCTATTCCAGTTATTGTTCGGGAGCTTAGCGATACCAGCGTTACACTCGATGCCAACCACCCACTAGCGGGTCAGGATCTGACATTCGAAGTTGAATTGGTCGGCGTGAAATCACCATCGGGACTAATTCTTTAAGCGGGATAGGGCTGGGGGTGAGGTTACCGGGCTGTAGCCGCCCCATGCCCCCAGTTCTATACTCGTTGCTATGCTTTTAGCTTTAGCAATTCTCCCAATTCTCGTAAAGCAGTTTGAATGCCTCGCAGATTGGCCCGCGATACGTATGAGGCCAGGGCAACGGTGATCGCGCCAATGTTCAGAGCAATTGTCGTATCGCTTACACGTTGCAGACTCAGTGTGGCTTCATCATTGGCCTGTCGTATGATAGCTGCCATCTCTGTAGCACTCTTAAATGCGGGCCGAACAGTCCGCGTCTGTATATCCTGAACCCGATTTAGCAGACTGTTTTGATAAGCGTTCAGATCAAGCTGTTGCTCATGCGTAAGTTCCGGCCAATATAGTACCTGAAACTTATTCAGGGCGCGTGCTACGTTATTGTAGCTGTTTGCAATCCCAGCGATTTGTTCAGGAGTAAAATCTTCCATACCTTCAATAAACCCGGATTCGGGTCAGAACTAATAGTATATAGTTTAGGCTAGATACGTAGCAATTCCCGTTTGCGTTGAATTAAAGTACAGTTGCTACGATGTACAGTAACTACCAATAACAGGCTAGCGTTGTTTCTTCTTCGAGCTACCTATTATGACCTTATTGCGGTAAGCGAGTCACCATCCCGTAGCAGTACAACGCCTTCGTTCATTGTGATCACACTGGCTTTCATTCGGAAGATAAGTTACTAAATTATAAAATCCGCTAATTTTTGACCGAACGGTAATAAAGCGAAAACCGGAAGCTTATCATTTGCGTTGACAGGTTATGAATTTGACGCCACGTAGCATTGGATATGCCTGTATCAACCTAAGTCTTCAGGCTGATAAAATCACCACCAATCGGGGAATGATCCGAAAGACGTTTGTGGAGAAAGGAATTGCCTATGCCTCGGAGCTGGCTCTCAAAAATGTACAGGATTTATTGAAAATCGTGGACTGGAATATCGAAAATGGGCTTTACCTGTTCCGAATTTCATCCGATTTATTCCCCTGGGCATCAGAATATCGAATTGCTGATCTCCCCGATTTCCCCGACATTCGGGCAACACTTGAAGAAATTGGAAGCCGTCCTATCCGCCTGACGACTCACCCCGGTCCATTTAATCATCTGGCGGGACAGGGTAAGGTACTGGATAATACGATCGTTGATCTGGAGTACCAGTCTGAACTATTCGATCTGATGGGTTTAAAGCCATCGCACTGGAACAAGATCAATATTCATGTTGGTGGTACGTATGGTGATAAAGCCGCGACGCTGGCACGTTTTGCCCAGAACTTCTCCTTACTTTCTGAAAATCTTCGCGCCCGTTTAACCGTCGAAAACGACGACCGTCAGAGTTTATACACCGTAGCGAATCTGGTTTCGGTTTACGAACGTATCGGTACACCTATTGTATTCGATTATTTTCATCATTCGCTTAATCCTGGGCAGCAAACGGAGGAAGAAGCTTTTCTAGCGGCCTATAACACCTGGGACGTGCGGCCCGTTTTTCACTTTTCAGATTCCCGGAGGGAACACGAAGATCCAAAAGCCCGGCGTGAAGCGCATGCCGATTGGCTTTATTCGCCGGTTAATACGTATGGAAAAGACGTTGATATTGTCTTCGAATGCAAAATGAAGGAGCTGGCTGTTTTACGGCATCGTGGTGGTACAGAGTCGGTTATCTCTACATTGCTGGACGTAGTGTAAACACCTCTTACGGCAAAAAACAAAGCCAGCGATTCACTTCGCTGGCTTTGTTCATTTTTAATGGTTTGTGTCTTAAACGCTTCGGCCTGAAATCAACCGGAGCAAAACCATAATGACGGCGATAACCAAAAGTACGTGAATGATACCGCCCAAGCCGAAGCTGTTGAATCCTAAAAATCCCAGCAGCCAAATGATAATCAGGATGACTGCGATGGTGTACAGAAGATTACCCATAGTTGTAGTGACTTACGTTTTGAAATAAGGTGTTAACTGATTAGGTAACTACGCTATTTTTAATATGTTCCAGAATTTGATTTTTAGGATTGTATAGAGGCTGTAAACGTTTGGATTTTTTTAGGTGTTTTTGTTTCCAATCCAGCGTATTTGTCTATATTTTCTGATTGTTAGTTATTCGTTGCGAGAAGCTTTTCGGTAAATGGTTAGGTTTGTCTACGCTGTTAACTAGTGAAAATTTTCCTAAAAAGCATACTACATATTCCGTCGATACTGGCCGCCTACAGCGTAAAGAGCGCTCGATAACTGACCTAGCGAGCAAACTTTAGTCGCTTCCATTAAACTCTCAAAAATATTACCGTTAGCGAGGGCTGTTGTCTGCAAATTGGCAAGTGCTACGTCGGCTTCAGCACGGTTACGTTCCTGAAACGCCTGGCACGATTCAACCGCATAGCGTTTTTCCTCATCGGTCGAGCGAATAACTTCGGCGGGAATGATTGTCGGCGAACCGGCTGGGTCAAGAAACGTATTAACGCCAACGATGGGCAGTTTTCCGCTGTGCTTAAGCGTCTCGTAGTACATCGATTCCTCCTGTATTTTGCTACGTTGGTACATCCGTTCCATGGCCCCCAACACACCTCCGCGCTCGTTGATAGAAAGAAATTCCTGATAGACCGCTTCCTCGACTAAATCCGTCAATTCGTCAACCACAAACGATCCCTGCAACGGATTTTCGTTTTTGGTCAAACCAAATTCGCGGTTGATAATCAGTTGAATAGCCATGGCCCGACGAACCGATTCTTCGGTTGGCGTAGTAATAGCTTCGTCGTAAGCGTTGGTATGCAGCGAGTTACAATTGTCGTAAATGGCTAACAATGCTTGTAACGTAGTACGAATGTCATTGAAGGCAATCTCCTGGGCGTGCAGGCTCCGGCCCGACGTCTGAATGTGATATTTGAGCTTTTGAGATCGTTCGTTGGCCTTGTATTTATGCTTCATAGCCTTAGCCCAGATTCGGCGGGCTACTCGCCCGAGCACCGTGTACTCCGGGTCCATGCCGTTTGAGAAGAAGAACGACAGATTTGGCGCGAAATCGTCCACGTGCATGCCACGGCTGAGGTAATATTCCACAAACGTAAAACCGTTGGACAGCGTGAACGCCAACTGTGAGATCGGATTCGCCCCTGCTTCGGCAATATGATACCCCGAAATCGAAACGGAATAAAAGTTCTGCACCCGATTGTCGGTAAAATATTGCTGAATATCGCCCATCATTCGGAGAGCAAACTCCGTAGAGAAAATACAGGTATTCTGCGCCTGATCTTCCTTCAAAATATCGGCCTGTACAGTGCCCCGCACCTTCCGTAACGTATCTGCCTTTATTTGCTCGTAAACCTCTTTCGGTAACACCTTATCGCCCGTTGTTCCCAGCAGCATTAAGCCCAGTCCGTTGTTGCCATCGGGAAGCGGACCGTTGTAGGTAGGAGCATGGAGCAGTGGGGTAATGGCATAGGGTAAAGCCGCATCAACAGTTGCCCGCTGCCCCATGCCCCCTGCCTCCTGCTGGCGCAGCCATTTCTCGCACTGCTGATCGATGGCGGCATTCAGAAAAAAGCCGAGCAACATGGGTGCGGGGCCGTTTATGGTCATCGAAACTGACGTAGTGGGGTCGCAAAGGTCGAAGCCAGAGTAAAGTTTTTTTGCATCATCGAGGGTACAGACACTCACGCCCGAGTTACCAATTTTACCGAAAATGTCGGGACGTAGCGCCGGGTCTTCGCCGTAGAGCGTGACCGAGTCAAAAGCGGTCGAGAGTCGTTTGGCGGGTAATCCTTTCGATACGTAGTGAAACCGACGATTGGTACGTTCTGGACCGCCTTCGCCGGCAAACATGCGCGTAGGGTCTTCGCCTTCGCGTTTGAGCGGAAACACACCTGCCGTAAACGGAAATTCGCCCGGTACATTCTCGGTCAGTAACCAATGCAGAATGTCACCCCAGTCATGGTACTTTGGGAGACTGACTTTCGGTATTTTCAAATGAGAAAGCGTCTCAGAAAACAGCGGTTGCCGAATCGTTTTATCCCGAACGGTAAATTCATAAAATTCCGCTACGTAGCGCTTTTGAATTTCCGGCCACTGTTGGAGCAGCATCCGGCACTCATTGGATAGGTGGGTTTCCAGATCAGCGTATATTTTCTGCAACTGTTCTTTCACCGGGCCATCTACCAGCAGCTTCAGCGTACCGTCAACCTGATACAATTGTCTGGCCAGCGTAGTTTGCCCCTGTATGAACGTAGCGTATCGGCGGCTTTCCTCCACAATTTCAGCCAGATAACGAACCCGGTTGGGGGGGATAATGGCATGGGGCATAGGGTACGGGGCAGAGAGAGAACTTGTATCGACATTTGCCCCGTGTTTCAAGCCCCATGCTCTTTGCCCCATGCCAACCATACTCATCACCCACCCGAACAGCTGGTTCATGCCTGCGTCGTTGAACTGGGAAGCGATGGTACCAATAATAGGTAGTTCTTCGTCCGGCACGTCCCATAGGTTATGATTGCGTCGATACTGCTTTCGAACGTCACGTAGCGCATCCAGCGAACCGCGTTTGTCGAATTTGTTGATGGCGATGATATCGGCAAAATCGAGCATATCGATTTTCTCCAGTTGCGTGGCGGCTCCGTACTCAGCCGTCATGACGTAAAGCGTTTTGTCGGCGTGCTCAGTAATTTCCGTATCCGATTGCCCAATGCCCGATGTTTCCACGATAATCAGGTCAAACTGAGCGGCTTTGCAAATGTCGATCGCATCCTGAACGTAGCGACTCAGCGCCAGATTCGCTTGTCGTGTAGCCAGCGAACGCATGTAGACTCTCGGGGATGCGTCGGTTGTCGAATTAATGGCGTTCATCCGAATCCGGTCGCCGAGCAAAGCCCCGCCCGATTTTCGTTTCGACGGATCAACTGAAATAATCGCCAGCGTTTTATCCGGAAACGTGCGTAGATAACGTAGCACCAGCTCGTCCACCAGCGACGATTTTCCGGCGCCCCCCGTACCCGTGACACCAAGAACAGGTGAAGAGAGCTTCAAGGGCTTATCGATTTGATACGTTTCAGGGTGGTTTTCGGCGGTAGTAATCAATCGGGCAATGGACTGCTGGACAGACGCAAGGTGTTGCGTCTCTACATTAATCGACGGTAAATCAAAATCGCACTGACGTAACAGATCGTCAATCATGCCCTGCAGGCCCATCATTCGACCGTCATCGGGCGAGTATATGCGGGCAATACCATAGGCATGAAGTTCGTCAATCTCAGACGGTAAAATTGTGCCGCCCCCTCCGCCGAAGATCTTTATATGTCCAGATCCACGTTCATGCAGCAGGTCGTACATGTATTTGAAAAACTCCAGATGCCCCCCCTGATAGCTTGTTACGGCAATACCTTGTACATCTTCCTGAATGGCGCATTCGACAATTTCAGCAACGGAACGGTTGTGCCCCAGATGGATCACTTCAGCGCCCGACGCCTGCATAAGCCGACGCATCAGATTGATGGCGGCATCGTGGCCGTCGAACAACGAAGCGGCCGTAACGATCCGGATTTTATACGTAAAAGCTATCGGCTGCGAAGAAGTTGGTCTAGGTTGCTGTGCAATCATGGGGGTAGGAATTTCGTTAGAAAAGGCTGAAGATATCAAAGTTAAGAAGCAAAACGGAACGTAACTTTGCTCTATAAAGCCGTACCTTTTTTACCCAGCATAATTAACTCATTAGTAACGATGAAGCTCAAGAATATTGTAACGCGGTTTGCCTGGACGGGCCTGTTTCTGACCAAGTTGATAAGTCCTGCACAGGCCCAGGACAAGGCGCTGCTGTATGAAGTGACCGGGCCGGGACTGGCGAAACCATCTTATCTCTACGGTACGTTCCATATGGTTTGCCCGACTGATCTGTCCATTACCGACGCCATAAAAAAAGCCGTTGGCGAAAGCCAGCAGGTTTATCTGGAGCTGGACATGGATGACCCGAATATGATGGTCGATATGCAGAAAGCGATGATGATGCCCGCTGGTAAAACGATAAAGGATCTGCTGAAGCCCGACGATTATGCGGTGCTTGATGCGTATCTGAAGCAGAAAATGAATGTTGGTCTGGCGCAGATGGGCATGCTGAAACCGATTGCTTTGCTATCGATGATGTACATGACCGTATTGCCCTGTCAGCCTGCCTCTTACGACCTGACGTTTGCGCAAATGGCTTCCCGTGAAAAGAAGGAAGTGCTCGGTCTGGAGAACCTGTCAGCCCAACTGGATGCGCTCAACAAAATTCCGATGGAGGAACAATTGAAAGGGTTAGTTGATATGGCGAGGAAGCCCGAAGCCGCACAGAAAGAATTTTCGGATTTCATTACGTTGTACAAAAGCCATGATCTGGTTAAGCTGATGAACGCGATGAAAACCAGTGAGTTCAGCGGGGGCGATTTTTCGCAGTATGAAGAAAGCCTGTTGAACGAACGTAACGCCAGCTGGATTCCGGTGATTGAAAAGGCCGCTAAGGAAAAACCAACGTTTTTTGCCTTCGGGGCCGGGCATTTGGGCAACGACAAAGGCGTATTGAATCTACTTCGCAAAAAAGGTTATACCGTGAAGCCAGTGGAATAGGACGTAGCGCGGTCTGAAGGGCTGCGCTACGTTCAGTACCAATAGTTAGAATTGATGCTGAAATCGCTTTTGTCGGTGTAAGATTTCAGAAACGTCAGCCCGTTTCTCCTCACTGAATAAATCAATCCGACATCAATGGTTTCTTCTCTTTTTTCGTATCTGTCGCTGGGCAGTGCGCTGGTAGGTTTGATCGCTCCGCTAGGCGACTGGACCAGCCATCGTAACGTATCATTTGCGCAATCTTCGGTTATATTGCCCGACACGAATAACCGACCCGAAGAAAATCGGTTCACCAAAACGGTACTCTCCAACGACCTCAATGAGCCGATGGAACTGGCCGTAGCGCCCGACGGACGCGTATTTTTTGTAGAGCGGCACGGTAAGTTTTACGTGTACGACCCTGTTCAGAAAAAGACCCGATTACTGCATGACTTTCCGGTGAAGGCCGTCGAGAAATACCTGAATGGACTCCTGGGGATGACCATCGACCCGAACTTTAAGCAGAACCATTTTCTTTACTTTTTCTACACCATTCAGGACAACAATCAGACCAGACAACGTATCGCCCGTTTCAGAATCAGCGACGACAATACGTTGGATCTGGCCAGCGAAAAATCCATCATCGAATTTCCGATTGATCTGGAAGTGAGCGCACATACGGGCGGGTCGATGGCCTGGGATACGCACGGCAACCTGTTCATTTCAACCGGCGATAACACCGTGCCGTTTGAGTCGAGCGGGTTTTCGCCGACCGACTGGCGGCAGGATCGACTGACGTTTGATGCAACCCGGTCGGCGGGAAACCCGAACGATCTGCGCGGGAAAATACTACGTATCCATGTCGAACCCGATGGATCTTACACCATTCCAGAGGGGAATCTTTTCCCGAAAGGCACGGCGGGAACCCGGCCCGAAATCTACGTAATGGGTTGCCGGAATCCGTACCGTATCTCGGTCGATCCCGCTACGTCGATTGTATACTGGGGCGAAATCGGCCCGGATTCCGGTGTTGACGGACCACAGGGACCACGTGGCTACGACGAGTTCAATCAGGCGAAGAAAGCGGGAAACTATGGCTGGCCGTTCTTTGTGGGCGATAGCAAACCGTATCATCAGTACGATTTTGCGACCAAAGCCGTGGGTGACTTATTCGATCCCAACGCGCCCGTCAATAATTCGCCGAACAATACGGGGGCGAAACAACTGCCGCCCACGACAAAGGCGATGGTCTGGTACCCGTACAACAAATCGGATGAGTTTCCGCAACTGGGTGTTGGGGGACGTTGTGCGATGGGCGGGCCGGTGTACCACTACAATGCATCGCTCCAATCGAAAACAAAGATGCCCGCTTACTACGATAAGGCGCTGTTCATGTACGACTGGATGCGTAACTGGGTGTTTGCCGTTCGTCTGGACGACCAGCAGAATTATCAGTTCATGGAACGGTTCATGCCCACGCGTGGCGATTTCCGGCGTCCGGTCGATATGGAAATCGGGCCGGAGGGTTCGTTCTATATGCTTGAATACGGTTCGGTGTATGGTATCGACAACGAAGACGCCCGTTTGGTACGTATCGACTTTAACCCCGGCAACCGCGCACCCGTTGCCGAAATAACCGCCAAAGACACCATCGGTCTGGCTCCGCTTACGGTGGCCTTCAATAACACCAGTTACGATTACGACAAGGACCAGCTACGTTACCAGTGGCGGTTTGAAGGCAATACGGTGGCCTCGACAGAAGCCAGTCCGAAATACACCTTCAAAAAGAACGGTATCTACAAAGCTACCCTGACCGTTACGGACCCGAGCGGCCAGAAAGCGACCGATACGTTGACCATTAAAGTCGGCAATACAACCCCGACCGTAGCGATTTCAACCACGGATAATAGTACGTTCTTTTTCCCGAATCAAACGCCGTTACGTTACTCGGTGGCCGTAGCGGATAAGGAGGATAAGTTGATTGATAAGAAAAATCTGAACGTAGCACTGACGTACATTCCGAAGGTGGCTGGAAATGAGCAGCAAATGGGTCATCAGCAAATTTCGGCTTCGTATAATCTGGGTAAATCGCTGATTGCGGGTAGCGACTGCAAAGCCTGCCATCAGGTAGCGGCTAAATCGGTTGGTCCATCGTTCACCGACATTGCCAAGCGCTATGCAGGGGATAAAACATCAACGGCGAAACTGGCGAACAAAATCATTACGGGGGGCGGGGGCGTCTGGGGCGAACACGCCATGAGTGCGCACCCGCAGCTTTCGCGCGATGAAACCACGGAAATGGTGAAATACATTTTCTCACTGGGCGTTCAACCGGCTAATAGTCAACTGCCGCAGCAGGGTACGCTGGATCTGAAAGAGCACGTCGGTAACGATCAGTCGAGCCGCTACGTGCTGACGGCTTCGTACCGAGACAAAGGCAGTGTGGGCGGTACACAACCCAAACTCTCTCTGCAAAAAAGCGATGCGTTGGTGCTACGTCCGACAAAAGTATTGGCTACGGAAGCAGACTCGTTGTATAAAATCTCGAAACAGGGCCGACGCCTGAACAACATCAGCGACCAATCGTATTTCATCCTAAAAGCCATTGATTTGAAAGGCATTGACCAGCTAACGTATCACTACGCATCGAAGGATCAGAACGCCACCATCGAAGTACGTACCGACTCGCCAACCGGCCCGGTCATCAGCACCGTCAACACGACCGCTACGGGCGATAACCGGAAGTACGCTGACGTAACGGCCTCGATTCAGAATCCTGGCGGCAAACACGATCTGTATTTCGTTTTCGTTAAACCCGACGGCAAGAATCTGCTGGCACTGGACTGGATTGCGTTCCAACGCAAAGGCGACCCAACCCCGCAGGAAAAACCACAAACGGGACGGTAAACCTCGTGGAACTTCCCTCTGAATATTCTGAGGGACAGGCTGCTACGTTCTTATCCCGTAGGGATAATATGTTTATAGTGGGGGATTTTATGTGCCGCTGCTGCATACCTACGGCATGCAGCAGCGCGCGAGGGGCCAATTTTCCTATACACATGAGATCCCTACGGGATCAGCTTAAACCCAAAGTAGACTAAAACCAGAACCTAAGAGCTCTGCCCTAAAGGGGGCTTAGGGTTAAATAACTAGAGAGAAAAGTATAGATAAATATACCAAAGCCACTAAGCCACAATCGATTGAGGAGCCTGATAGATCAGTATACCGACCCGTTGAATATGATCGAGTAAATCAGGGTTTGATATTGTTTTCAGATTCAATACATCAAATCGGTACAGCAGCTCCAGATTCTCCAGGTCAATTTGTAAAGCAAGCAGTTTTTGAAATGTCAACTGTGTGCCCGTAACGGCCAGGTCTATATCGGAGCCGTTATGATACGTTCCCAGCGCCCGGGAACCGTACAGAATGACGCGTTCTACTGACGGATTCCGGGCAAAAACAGTTTGTATGGCGTGCAGAACCTCCGCTGATAAGCCGTATTTCATTCGTTAAAAAGAGTAGTTTGCCGACCGTAGCGCTCCTGTTCAAGACGCGCTTCAAGCTTTTTTAACAGACTCCAGTACGTTTGGGTAATGGACTCTACAATTTCGTCTGCTGTCTCCTGGTTATAGGTGTGGGAGGCAAGTTCTCTTGATTTTTTCAGTCCACGCCAGCCCGTATCATCGTCAATATAACCGTCGGAAAAAGCTTGGGTTAATACTATGTTAGGACCAGCTATATCGGTATATCCTTTATAACGGAGAAGGTCCTGTAGCGTTTTCCAGGCTAGTTCATAAGTGTATTCGAAACGTTGAACAAGCCCTTCTTTTTCTAATTCTGATAAATTTTCCTCTTTAGCGCTGGTTACGGCATCACTTAATTTAGCCAGTGCTTTTTTGTAATTAGTAAATCGCTGCTCCCAACGAATGTCGTTACGTTCCATCGAACAAAGTAATGGAAAACTTTTGCCTTCGCCAATCCCCAATCCGAACGCTTACTTCACCTCACTCACTTCCAGCACGACGCTCTCCCGGCGCGAACTTACCTGCGGGTTAAAGCCGATGGTCATTAGGTAATTGCCGGAATACGTTGCGGTAGACGTATTGATTTCTGATTTCGTGCCCGGATAAACGTTCAACTCCTGAATCGTGTATTTCTTGTCGGGACTGAGCCCTTTCAGTTTGATCGGTGCTACGCTGCCGGCTTTGTAACGGTTCTTCACCAGATATGAAAACCAGACAGCTTTGTCCTGTGCTTCGTTGACGTACATGAGTGACGCTACGTCGCTGGTGTAGGGCGAAGACAGCCGGAACTGGTCGCCCTGCCAGATGATTGGTTTGATACGATCGTAGGTTTTCAGCGCTTCCTGACTGAATTGTAGCTCGGGTTCGGTGAGTTTGCTGACGACAATATCGTACCCGATTTTACCCATCATCGCTACGTCGGTGCGGAACTTGATCGGTTGTTTGCCCCAGTCCGTTACGTGGTTGCAACTGGCGATGGCTGGAAAAAAATACGAATAATTCCACTGAATAAAGACCCGCTCCAGCCCGTCGGTATTGTCGCTCGGCCAGTATTCTGTGAAGTAACGTAGCGCGCCGTAATCCACGCGGCCACCGCCACCCGAACACAGCATCATTGGTAGGGTAGGGTACTTCGCCCGAATCCGCTCCACGACTTTGTATAATCCCTGAACGTAGTCGACAAACAGATTGGACTGGTTTGGATTCGTAGCGGAATACGCATTGTAAATCACGGCGTTGCAGTCCCACTTGATGTAGCCCAACGTCGGGTTTTTGGTCATGATGCCATTCACTACGTCGTAGACAAAATCCTGCACTTTCGGATTCGTCAGATCGAGCACGAGTTGATTCCGAAAATAATATTCCTGACGATTTGGTAGTTTGATAACCCAGTCGGCGTGTTTTTCGTACAGCTCACTTTTAGGACTGACCATTTCGGGTTCGAGCCAGATACCGAATTTGATTCCTGAACTTTCGGCCTCTTTTACCAGATAACCCAAACCGTGCGGTAATTTCTTCTTGTTCTCCTGCCAATCACCCAGGCTTGTGTGGTCGTTGTTACGTGGGTACTTGTTGCCAAACCAGCCATCGTCCAGCAGAAACAGGTCGACGCCGAGTTTTTTGCCGTCTTTGAAAAGTGCCGACAACTTTTCTTCGTTAAAATCGAAATACGTAGCTTCCCAGTTGTTGAGCAGCGTCAGGCGATTACCCTGTCCCTGCGGAATCCGGTGTTTACGCGCCCAGCGGTGCAGACTACGACTGGCGCCCCCTTTCCCGTGGCTGGAGTACGTAAACAGAAACGAGGGCGTCGTGAACTCCTGATTTGGCGCTAACGAATACGCCGACGCATACGGATTAATGCCCGGAATGATCCGTAGATTGTGCAGCGGATCGACTTCAAACGCCAGTTGGTAATTGCCCGACCAGGCTAACGTACCGGCTATTACGTCGCCCCGATCTTCATCGGCGGGTTGGTTGAGTGAAATCAGAAAGGATGGCGGCTGAAACAGATCGGCGCGGGTGCCCAGTTTCGAATCCAGCACTTTAATGCCCTCCGTAAGCTGGACTTCTGACGGATTCATTTCGTTAGCCCAGTCGCCGTGAAAGTGCGTCAGGTAATACGTCTGGGCTGGTAAATAGAGGTTTGCCGACGCGTATTTTTGCATCGTTATCGGCTTTTTCTCGGTATGCCGGATCGTCGCCCACTGCTCGATAACGTCCTCTTGCTGATACGCTTTGTAGTGAAGCGTCACCTCAAACGGGTACTGCGGATCTTTCAAGTACACTTTTGTCAAAACCACACCATCGCCCGCAGGTTGCGTCTCGTGCCGAACGTAGTGAAGATCGAGCGAAGGGTTACCATCGGCATGTGTAACCTGAATGGCAGGTTCGAGCAGATTGCGGCTCCCGGCGGGTGTGTAAACAGAATTATAAATGCCGGTATAATCTTCTCCACGTTTCCCATTCCCCGATATGGTTCCATATTCAGCCGCGTTACGCAGCTTGGTTCCCAGATGAACAATCGTCGGAATTTGCTCTTTATCGATCCGGATAACCAGCGCGGTTTGTCCGGTTTCAATCACTACGTGCGTATCGCCCGGTGCCGCCTGCGTTAGTAAAGACATGAGAACGAGAAAGGATAAGAGATTTAAAAATCGGTTCATAAAGTCGATGGGTTAGCAAAGCAATCCGGCTGATAACACAGGTTTACAGAAACGCCATGTTATCAGCCGGAAGGGGATTTTAGTCGAAATTTACTGATTAGCCTCGACCGCATCTTGTTTTAAAGCCTCTAAATCGAGTTGATCAGAGGGGGTTAGATCGGCCTTGAGCACCCGCTTCATATACGCCAGTGAATCCGTTGTATAGGTTGGCTTGATGGCAGCTACGCAGTCTGATGGAATATGGATGAACAGATCGCGCAGATAGGCGTCGTTGGCCGTAAACAAGACGCACGAGTCGGTATTGATACCTGTCAAAATCAATCGCTTAACATTCAGATAGGTCAGTAGCATGTCCAGCGTGGTTTCGTAAAACGCTGAATTCTTAGGTTTAAGCACGAAATAATCGTCATAACTCGGTTTGATGATATTGGCTAAAGTTTCACCACGGACCCCGCCGGTTCGCACATGCTCAACCACTTCGTTGAAATCGGAGCGCCAGCGGCCAAAATTATCGTTGGCATAAATAACCGGAATATTCAGCTCTTTGGCCCGGCGTTTTAGATTGGCTATGTTCTCGGCGGCTTCACAGGCTGGCTTTTCCAGTTCGTCGCCACCGGGAAACTCCAGATCATTGATCATGTCGATAATCAGTAACGCTACCGGCGACTTATCGGGCGCGTTACCATGCAAATCCGCATTTTTGTCTTTCATATACGTCCCTGAACTAATTTAAGGAGCATACGTCACCATTTGTTAGTTACCGGGCCGGGTCGTGAATTCCTGAAATCGGTACACTTCCTGCCGCACTACGTCGAAATCCGGGGCAATTTGATTGCGCAACTGTTTATAAGCCGGATCTGTAACTGCGTTCATGTTCGATACGTAATTTGTTGTGCTGAACTCGTATTCTTTCTCGCTGCCGTTGGGAATCATCAAGGCCGAAAAATCCCAGCCCAGCAGTGTATTCTGTTTGATACGTTCTCCGGCTGATCGCGTCATCTGACTTAATGTACTCTGGTAATTAGCGCCGGGATTCCGGCGACGTATTCGGTCGATAATCATCAGATTAGAGCTGCCGGGTGCAAAAGTTGGCGCAAAATTTCCTTCGGTCGTTTCCCAGATTTCCATTTTGACGACAGGAGCCGTAGCGCGGTCGCGCCGTTGCAGATCGGCCATTTTTGCCTGAACACTATCGCCGTAGATACGTTTCATCGCTTCAGGAGACGCGCCTTTGATCGCCATTTCCCGCGATACGATCTTCGTTACGTAGTCGTATTCGGTCTGATTCGGATTCGAGGTATACTGTTTGACCGTCATGTACCAGCCTTCGAGTTTACCTTCATCCACAGCCGCCTGGTTTATTTTTCGCCATTCCCGCTCAACGGGCAGGGCGTCCTGGATCGTCATGCCAGGGTTGAGCTTGTGATAAATCAGAAAGGTATAGGTTTTCGGCTTTGTCTGGGCAATAACGCTGGAAATGGACAGGAGAAACAGGCAAAGAAACGTATTGGTACGGCGGGGCAGGAAAGTGAAATGCATACAAAAAACCCGATTTTAATGGGGGGTAAGATGGATTAAAGGAAGTTGACTATTTACCCAAAAAGGAACTCCCTGGTAAGAGATACCTACCCGTTTTCTAGATTTTGCGTAAAAAGTTTAAATGACAATTGACTCAGGAAAGAACCAGTGACTCAAGCCTCACAAGGTACGTAATTTGACTACGGGTGCTTGTAATTGGCTATGGAGCTGATTTTTGACTTATTGATAGTCGGGCTTAACGTCGGTTTCCAGATCTTCCGGACCTTCTGCGCTTCCTGCTTCGGTTGTAAATTCGGCAAGCGTGGCTTCAATAGCTTCCGGATTGCTCTCCAGTACACTTTCGAGCATGGGTACCGCATCAGGCCCGAAAGTGGCTACTTTGGCCGCAACTAGTTGTCTGATTGTGCTTATCTGCAGGCTGGCGCACAGCGGTTTGTTGATCGGATCGTGCTGCGAATGCTGCGTAATGACCGCGTGGGTTTTGCCCGTATTCGGATGAACGAACGTGCCGGAGGGGTTGAGTCCGAATTGAATGCAGAGTTTAGCCGTCGTGTCAACCAACGTATCAAGTTGCTTTTTGGTCAGATACGTAGCGGTTGTTACGTTGGAAGGGGCAGCTGTCGCTCCATTGGGGACTTTATTGGCAGTGCCTATGCTGCTGATTCCTAACGTACAATCGTTCATTTGAGCGGCCTTGCAGTGGGCACCTTTGATGTTGGCGGCTCTGCCTTTTTCGAGTACGCCATCAAGCTGAGCTTTATACGGGTCGCCCTGGTTCCGTACGCCGTTCATGATAACGTAGTGGTAGCCGATGCCACTCCATCCATTCTCCTTATGCCACTGATCAATCTGTTGGCGGTCGCCGAAAGTAGACGCCGTAAAGTGCAGAACTATTCCTTTGGGAGTCATAGCAGGATCGAGTAAGGTTGCGGGAAGTATTACCGATCTAAGGTACAAAACGACAGCGCCTGACAGCGATTTAACTTTTTTAACGGTCGTTGGTTGTCTAGTACTTTTCCGAGGTTTCGGCTACGATCTCATCTGATAACTCACTGGCATCAACAACGTTCCCTTTTCGGGTAAGTAGATGAATAATCAGCCAGGCAATCAGATACGTGAATCCGCAGATGGTGAACAGTACGTTGTAGCCACCGGTCAAGTTACCAGCCGCTTTGTATTGATCCAGCAAATTACCCACCAGCATTGGAAAGAAAATACCACCCAGCGCGCCCGCTGTTCCGCCAATGCCCACCACCGAACTTACTGCCTGTTTCGGAAACATATCCGACGCCATCGTAAACACGTTTGTGGCCCAGGCCTGGTGCAGGGCCACCGCCAGACTGATCAGGCCAACCGCTACCCAGCGATCTGTGGCAAACTGAGTCAGAATAACCGACAGTTCGAGCGTACCGAGCACCAGCAAAACAGTTTTGCGAGCCTTGATGGTTGGCCAGCCCCGTTTGATCAGACTGGACGACAGATAGCCTCCGCCGATACTGCCAACGGTAGTAGCCAGGTAAATCAGCATTAACTCCACACTTGCTTTTTTGAGGTCCAGACTGAACGTAGCCGAGAAGTAGGAAGGAAGCCAGAACAAAAAGAACCAGTAAATCGGGTCAATTAAACCTTTGCCTGTAATGTAGGCCCAGGTCTGAGGGAACGTAAACAGTTTTAACCAGCTGACAGGCGCTTTTTCAACCGATTCAGTGCTGGCACCCTCCTGACCGCTGATAATGTAATCGCGTTCCTGAGAGGTTAGGCGGGTTTGTTTTTCGGGAATTTCATAGAACACTACCCAGAAAATAAGCCACACGAAACCCAGCGCTCCCGTAATCCAGAAAACCTCATGCCAGCCGTAATTCCGTAAAATCCAGGGCACAAGCACCACGGCGGCCACAACACCAATACTGGTTCCGGCATTAAACAAACCTGTTGCCAGCCCGCGCTCTTTTTTGGGGAACCACTCGGCTACGGTTTTTACAGCAGCCGGATAATTGCCCGCTTCGCCGATGCCTAACCCAATACGTGCCAGGCTGAACCCCGTAACGCTACGGGCCACCGCGTGGAGCATACCGGCCGCACTCCAGATAATGATCGTGAGCGAATACCCTGCTTTCGTACCAATCTTGTCAATGACCCATCCGAACCCTAACAGCCCAAGGGCATAGGCGGCCTGAAACGCCATAACAATACGGGCAAAATCAGATTCGCTCCAGCTAAATTCCTCCTCCAGAATTGGTTTTAACAAGCCAATAATCTGACGATCGAGGTAATTAATAGTTGTGGCGACGAACAATAAAAAAACGATCAGCCAACGATAATTTTTTATCATGAGTCAATGAATTAACGAGCGAAAAATGAAAGAGTATTGTAACGGATTCCTGACGTACAAAAAGGAGCGAAAAACAATCGTTTGTTTACACGTATTTATCTGTTCGTCCCTTCGTGCATTTTCTGGATATATTTCTCAAAATGATCTTTTAAACCCGACCAGTTTTTTTGCTGAATCAGCGTTTTGTCGAATAAATGGCTACCGATACCAACACCATCGGCACCGGCCTTAAAATACGTAGCGAGGTTGCTTGCAGTAATGCCTCCGGTTGGCAATAATTTGAGCTGGTTTAGCGGTGCTTTTACGTCTTTAATATAATCTGGACCGAGCGACGTAGCAGGATAAACTTTAACCATCGCAGCCCCTAACTTCCAGGCATTATAAATTTCGGTGGGCGTGAACGCGCCGGGGAAAATTGGAATGCCACGTTTGGTACAGGCTTTCACCACTTTTTTGTTCAGAATGGGCGTAACAACAAACTGAGCACCAGCTGATAATGCCTTATCCAGGTCGGCTTCTGTGCAGACAGTTCCGGCGCCGATGTTCAGGCCATTCCGTTCATTCTGTACAGCGTACTGAATGATGGACTCAGCACCAGGCGTATTCATTGTGACTTCAATTGTTGTCAGGCCCGCTTCCCGGTAGATGGGTAAAATCTGACGAACGTCGTCGAATGATAAACCGCGAATGATACCGACAATAGGGGCTTTTATAAATAATTCCCACGAAAAGGCGTTTGAAATTTTACTGTTCATTTGCTGACGAAAATTAACTGACTTTGCATGATTTTTAGTTGTCCGGCAACGGTGGCTTTGTCCAGTAAATCCGCCGAAATGGTTGTGCTACGTTCGGACAAGTGCAGTTCCTGCATACCCAGTTTGTAGAGTTCGTATAAGTTGGTTCCACTACACACAATCAGATGCCAGTTTTTCTTGTCGACCAACGATTTTAATTCATTGCCAATGAGTAATCCACTCAAATAAAGTGCGTTTTCCCGTTTCGAAAATTTATTGAACAACTGGTTGGTCCGGACCCGGAATAAGGTGTTCAGAATAGACGTAGCGTTGTCTTCGTGAATGCCTACTTTAAAAGCATCTAATTCATTTTTGGAAAAAGCAATTGAACGCGGGGCTTCTACCGAATCTTTCAGAATGCTGTGCTGCGACATGAGGTTAAAAACCTCGCCCGTCATGAAGGTCTGAAAGTCGATTAACTGGCCGTCCTGGATGTAAATGTGTTTTGAATGCGTACCGGGAAAGAGAATGATGGTGTCCTGAACGGGGTAGTACTTCGTGTCTAACAAAGACAGCAGCCCAATCAATTGTGTTTCTTCACCACGCATGACGTCGTGCTCACTACACACGCCCCCAATGAGCAGAATTTCGTGCGGGAATTCGGTTTGACTGTCGAGCCGTTTTACACTGGCCAGGCTACCATCGGTCGGAAAGGGCAACGTAGCGTAAGGCACTTCGTCCATACCAATAGACGAAGAGGCCATGCCGGAAATGACAATAGGAATACCCTTCAGCCTCTTTCCGACGACGTCGGCTAACCGTTCAATCTGTTTTCGCAACTGCTGCCGAAAGAATCGCTCCCGGCTCATGCCCACAGATTCGCCTTGTTTCTTCCAGGCCGTAAACGTGCTGGCTACTCCTTCCGGCGAGGTGATTTCGTCGACAAGCTGCTGATCCTGACTGTTGATCAGGCGAAGCCGGAACGAGGATGTACCCCAATCGCAACCTAACAAATAGTTTTTCATGGCTGGTCTTGTTTATTGGTACGACTTAAGGTAACGCAAATGCAACATACGAACCGCCTGACTTTAAGCCATAGCGAGTGCCTCCGCAGGCAATTGCTACGTATTGTTTTCCATCGACCATGTACGTAATGGGCGTAGCAAAACCACCGGCAGGCAGCTTGTACTCCCATACGATTTTGCCGGTTTTTCGGTCGAAGGCACGTAGTTTTTCGTCGTATGTAGCGGCAATGAATAGCAATCCGCCCGCCGTAACGATTGGACCGCCATGATTTTCGGTTCCTGTGTTAGTCATTCCTTTTTTCGCTAACTCAGGGTATTCGCCAAGCGGTACTTTCCAAAGGTATTCGCCTGTATTCAGATTAATGGCATTCAGCGTTCCCCAGGGTGGTTGGATGGCCGGGTAATTGTCCTGATCGCGGAATTGCGTATTGCCGTTGTTGAGGTAGGGGGGCATGTAAGGAAAATCGGCCCCTTTGGTAACCGGAGCCGTGACCACCGAACTGTGAATGTCTACGACCGTTGAGGATGCTGGTTTGGCTTCCAGATTTGTCAGGAAATTAATAATGGCCTCGCGATCGTCTTTCGATAAATGCCCAAACGAGGGCATCCGGCCCCGCCCGGTTTCCAGAATTGTCGCAATCTGTTCTTTCGTTAGTCGTTTCCCCACGTTAGTCAGGTCGGGATAAGCCTGGGCTGAGTTTGCGGTAGCGTTTCCACTTCCTTTTCCTTCCAGGCCGTGGCAAACCGAACAGTTTGTGTTAAATAACCGGCTCCCCTGGGTCATGGCCACTGTATTGTTTGCCTGCTGGTTCTCACGCATTTTCAGCCACCACAGCATGTTGTTACCGTTTACATAGAATATGCCGTCAGGATCAGCGGCCGTACCGCCCCATTCGGCACCTCCACCCACAAAAAAGATCAGTGAGCCTTCCTGACTGGGCGGTAAGTATTTATTGCCTTTCAGGCTGTTCCGATAACGATCCACTACGTAGGCGCGCGACTCGGGGGTTCGGCTGGTGATGTTGGGTTCGCTCAGTTCCTGCATACTAAACGGAGCCGGTTTGGTCGGAACGGGCTGCGTCGGCCAGGGTTTTTCGCCGGGCAGGGCGGGCGATGTCGGTACGCGAACCTCTTCAACCGGAAACAGCGGCTTGCCTGTATCGCGGTCAAAAACGAATACGTAGCCATCTTTTGTCGCCTGCGCTACCGCATCGACCATCTTTCCCTTGTGTTTTACCCGAATCAGGTTGGGTGGGCACGGAATGTCGCGATCCCAGAGGTCATGGTGGACCGTCTGAAAATGCCAGATACGTTTGCCGGTTTTCGCATCCAGCGCAATGACGCAGTTGGCAAATAAGTTCTGGCCGGGTCGGGCTCCGCCGTAGAAATCAACTGAAGGCGACCCGGTTCCGGCATACACTACGCCCCGTTTTTCGTCGAGCACCATGCCCGCCCAACAGTTGGCTCCGCCCAATTTCCTGTACGAATCTTTCGCCCATGTCTCATAGCCATACTCACCCGGCAACGGAATCGTATGAAAAACCCAGGCTAACTTCCCGGTGCGCACGTCAAATGCCCGGATATAGCCCGGAGGAGCGTCGCCCCCTTCATTTACGGCCGAACCCGTAATCAGCAAATCCTTGTAAATAACGCCCGGTGTCGTTACGCGAATCGACAGGTTCGCTACGTCATGTCCCAGCGTTTCTTTGTCGCCAAGACCTTCGTGCAGGTCAATTTCACCGTTTTTGCCAAAGCTTTCAACGGGCTTACCCGTCAGGGCGTTGATTGCGTACAACGACGAGCCAACGGTGTAGAGGATGCGTTTATCCCGAGCGTCGGCCCGCTCCCGATCTTCCCAGTACATAACGCCACGTAGTGGATGGAAGCGTGGGCGTTTGTCGGGATCGGAAAACGGATCGAACTGCCAGAGTTGTTTGCCAGTAGCAGCCTCCACGGCAAATAATTTCATGCGGGGCGACGTACCGTAAAGCACACCGTTGACTACGATGGGCTGACATTGGATGTCCATACCCCGCTGATTAGGGTCTTTGTTATCGCCGGTCTCGTAAGTCCAGACCGGTTGCAGATTTTTTACGTTCTGCAGGTTGATTTGTGATAAGGGAGAATACCGATTTCCGGCATTATTCCCACCATACGTGGGCCAGTCGTTATCAAGTTGATGCGTGTCAATAACTTGTTTTCCGTGGTTCATAGGCCAGTAAACACCCAGAATCAGGAGGCCGAAACAGGATTTAAGCAGCGGATGCATGTATCGGTTGAGGTCGTTTAGGTTAGGAAAGGTAGTGTTACGTTAATTTTTTGTCATTCCGACCGTAGGGAGGAATCTCAACTCTCCAGTAAATCCAGATTGAGATTCCTCCCTACGGTCGGAATGACAAAATACAATCACTTCGCTTTCTCATAGAATTCGTACGTTATTTTCCAACTCGTCTCCTGACCGGGCGCGGCTGATAATTGGATATACGGTTCCGGACAGGACGTAGTGGCGCAGGCCCAGTAAACCATTTTTTGCAGGGGCTTATCTCCTCTGATACGTACCCCCGCTCCGGTTTTCTGATTTTCAATGCGTATGTCGTAGTCGCTGGCTGTAGTGCCAAAGCCCTGTAGGCCAGCGCTATAGACACTTTCTTTCTTTTCCAGTTCGCGTGTATAAACCAGCCGATTGCCCTGAGTCAGAATGGTACTGCCAAATCCTTTACCCTCGGCCTTCACGTCGAATGGGAATTGAACATTTACAGTTGGGCCGGTCGGTTGTTTGTCGATGATGAAGAAATTGTGGTTATAAACACTGGTTTCAATGGAACGTTTACCCGTGTTTTTCAACGTATGTTCGAGTACTAACTCAGGCTTACCTTTTGTCAGGTGTACTGTTTTGCGGTATACATAACCGTAACCCGTTACCGGATCAGTCAACTCATGCGTGAAATCAATACGATCTTTGTTCTTGACTACGTTCCACTGCCCGGCACTGGCTACGTCATAATATTTTGCAAAGGCATAGGGTTTTTCGTCAGGTTTACGCAGCGCCCCAACGCCAATTTTTACGAACGTATCACCAGGCTTCGCTTCAGCATAACCTAGTGGCGTGAATTCTTCCACGGGGCCACTAATGGCATCGTGCAGCTTCGGGTCATAGTTTTCAAACCAGGGCTCGATAAACGTATGGCCCTTGTAATCAAGATTTTTGAAGGCGCCAGCCCAATCGAACCGCGTTCCCTGATAATAGCCCTGCATCGCATCGGGTAAATAGAGCGTCGTTTGAAGCTGGCCGTTGGAAAGTTCGGCTTGGGGGAAATCAGCGAAGGGCAACGTAGCGCTCCACAAGCCACCAAGTACACAAAGGGAAACAAGTATCGTTTTCAAAGTTGCGGGTGTTTGGGGTAGCGGGGGCC
>NZ_JBMDWV010000445.1:0-2983 GCF_048594605.1 Spirosoma sp. | reverse complement strand
ACTACGTTGCCCGGCAAACAGGCCGGCCAGCGCAACGGGGTTTGCCAATGTCGATTTCCTTTGAGCCGACTACTTCCTGTAATCTGCGCTGCCCCGAATGTCCAAGCGGCTTGCGTTCGTTTACGCGCCCAACGGGCATGCTCGGTGAAGATCTCTACAAACGTACTATCGACGAACTCCACGAAACGCTGCTGTATCTGATTTTCTATTTTCAGGGAGAGCCGTATTTACACCCGCAATTTCTGGATTTGGTACGTTACGCTACGGAACGTAATATTTATACGGCAACCAGCACAAATGCCCACTACCTGACAGATGCCAACGCCCGAAAAACGGTGGAGTCGGGGCTGGATCGACTGATTATTTCGATTGACGGTACTACGCAGGAAGTGTACCAGCAGTATCGGGTAGGAGGGAAGCTGGAGAAAGTGCTCGAAGGAACAAAAAACATTCTGCGCTGGAAAAAAGAGCTTAAATCGCGGACTCCTCACGTAGTGTTTCAGTTTCTGGTCGTGAAACCCAACGAACATCAGATTGCGGAAGTGAAGAAACTGGCTCGTGAGTTAGGCGTTGATGAAGTTGGCCTGAAAACAGCACAGATTTACGACTACGAACAGGGTTCCGATCTGATTCCGACACTGGACCAGTACAGTCGCTACGTATCCCAGTCTGACGGAACGTATCGAATCAAAAATGGCTTCGGTGACCATTGCTGGAAAATGTGGCATTCGTGCGTTATTACCTGGGATGGTCTTGTCGTTCCATGTTGCTTCGACAAAGACGCTCACCACCGTTTAGGCGATTTACAAACGCAATCGTTTGCCGACCTCTGGCATGGGGCCGCTTATCAGGATTTTCGCCAGACACTACTACGTTCCCGCTCCGAAATCGAAATGTGCCGCAACTGCACAGAAGGTACAAAGGTCTGGGCGTAACAAATGATCTTTACGTCCTAGCGCACATTGAAAAAGCGATCCGTAAACGATTGAGACGTAGCGCTTTGTCTTTCCCGGGTAATGTCGCGGTCGAATGGGCGGTTGAGATTATTGCCGGCTACGTCTTCCAGACGAGTTTCAATACGCAGCGTGTAACGACCAGATTGCCAGCCAGCAGTGGGACGGAACCAGGCTTGCTTTTCTTCATCTCTGATAGCCCACGTACCCGCAAACTCTTTCCCGTTCTCCTGAAGGATACGTAGCGTTTCTGTCAGTAAATTATAGTCGAGTGGTTCGCCAAAAGCTACAACCAGAGGTTGAGTACTCCCTGATTTTGGTACGTCAATAGTCCATTGTTTCGGATTGGGCGATAAACTATCCCGTTGAGTAGTTATAAACGTTTTTGATGCAGGTTTGCCTAACGTAGCACCGTATTCATCTGCCCAGTCGGCGGCAATAGCAAGCTGATAACGACCACCGGATTGTAAAGGCGCCCCCAATTGTTTGTTCGGTTGAAGGTCGCGTTTGATACGTCCTGGATCTAACCAAAGTGTCAGCATGGTGCGGTCGGCATTCCAGAGTTCGGGTTGAAGATTCAGAAATACGTCTGGTATCGAATCCGTGCCGTCTTTGAGCAAAGCAACATACTTCAGGGATTGTCCTTCGCGCATCGGTCGCGAAAAATGAAGATAGATTTTTAGCAGATTATCGGGAAGTGAGTCCTGCGACGGATAAATCGCCACAAGCTTTGGCCGGTCGTTGGCGTCTAAAGCCGGAATTGTAACCGCTCCCAGACGTTTATTTCTCAGCCAGACAACGTAGCGCAGACCGCGCGTGAACGGGATAATCGGTTCAAAAATAAGGGCATCGCCTGCCCGTCGCGAATTACCCAATATCGACGTTTCTTTATTCGCCAATCGTACGGCTAACAGGTGCTTCAGCGAATCATCGGGAATGGATTTGGCAAATTGTTCTGGAATAGAAATTCCAATGGCGCGTTTACCATCCCAACGAATCGTAATGTCGCTATCCTGCGCGTGTTGGCAGCTAAGGAGAGCATTAAAAAAAATCAGGCTATACAACGCGCATAGCCTGACAAATTTCTGACGGGAGTTTTTATAAATACCGGTCACTGGACGTCCAAAGATCAAGGTTGCCATCGGAGCGACGCTGAAGCAGAATCATGCGCGAATCATCCAGTTTGTCGAGTTGTAGTACGTTTGTCAACGGTAATGACACAAAATTTACACCGGCAGTAGCGAAGTTTTCGGCCACGGGCGTGGTCAGTGCTCCCTGATAAGCTTCTAAATTTTTGTGACTAACTTTAAAAACCGGCCGATTGGAATTGGCCATAACCAAAAAAGATTCACCGCCTTTCGTTAACGTAACAATATCCAGCGGCTGATTGCCACTTCCCATTTCGGCTACGGTACGTCCTTTTACGTGCTTTCCTGCCTTTAATTCGTCCATCGGAAACAAGACGAGCGGAGTGCAGGTATAACTCGCCAGCAGGTATTTTTTTCCTTTTATTTCAGTCGTTGTAAATGTTTTAATGGGGGCCATCGTCTCGTATTTGGCGTGGGCGGCATGGTAAATTTCTAGCGAAGCCTGATCCTGCGCATTCGTAAAGGGAAACGGAATACTGCGGAACGTAGAGCCAAATTCCTGATTGGATAAGCCACTGACCAGCAGTTTACCATCGGCATAACCCATATCGGAAATAGAAGCGATACGTAGTGACTCACCCCGTCTGTCTTTAGCATCCGCCGAGGGAACGTTCGTCAGTGCTACGGTTGAAAACGGTACGTCTTTCAGAGAGACGGGAGTGATGTTGTTTCCTTCAATTTTGAGCAGAACCGGCGTGCCGTCGCTATGCTGGACAGCGCAATACACGTTCTTTGATTTTGGGTTTACAGCAATGTCCTGAATCGTGATGTTCTTAACCTCAGTGCCTAGAAGGGCTGCAATCTTCTGGTCAATACTCTTTATCTCAACCTGAGCGGCCTTTTCTACAGTATTAGCATCTTTCGTATCGATGGCAAAAACGG
>NZ_JBMDWV010000444.1:0-4460 GCF_048594605.1 Spirosoma sp. | reverse complement strand
ATAACACAGGGGTATTTCTTTTCCTCTATGCCCTAGTTGGCTTGGTTTACTTTTGGAAGCGACCTCTTTTTTATCCTTCTCTAAACCTACTACTTGTGGGGCTGATAGCCTACTACCTCGTTGTGGGTTGGCTTACTTAACATATTGCCACTTATATAACAGATTTTGTGTGCTTAGCACGTTAAAACGATATACTCTCTCAACGAGCATAATCTATGAACTATGCACATATTTTTTGGGTCGTACTTACAGTCTTGGGGATGACCAGCTGTGGGAAAAAAGATGCTCCGCTACAACCTCAAACTGATCAACGTACTAAGCATAATCAGTTAATCGATCAACAATTTACTGGCAATTGGAAGCTAACCAGTATTAGAACGCCGGAGCCAATTGATGCTAACTTAGATGGTATGGCATCCACTGATTTAATGACGGAGATTCCTAATCATGCGTATGTAATTGCTCAATTGAAAGTAAACTGGCTTACGCAAAAGAGGGTCTTTGCTGATGGTTATATACGCACGTATCCTGCTACCCAGACGAATGGCAGTACCGTTCAATACGTGGTTAATGGACGGACTTTGTTCTTCGATGTGAATGAGGATCGAACCCAGATTAGTCTAACAGACGAATCAGAAACGAAAACATATCCACTGACTTATACCAGCGCTGATGAATTTAGAATCGATGGGATTGAGCGCACTTACAACACCAAATCTGGCTGGAAAACCATTCCGACAACAAGCACCTATCAACGTATAAAGTAATAGTTTGTGATTGGTATAAAACCAAGAACAGCACGACTAATGATATTTGCTCCTTTCCGGCTTTATCTCATTAACATAAAAATAGTTATAGAACTACTCTAATAATAATGCAAATTATTGTCAGGTGATTTATTGTATTTTATGGGGGAAGCCTCATTCAAAAGGCGTTATATAGGGATTTGCTACGTCACTTAACTCATGCTCTTTTCCCGAGAAATACGACTCCTCTATCTACCTCTAAAGCACAGCCAAAATAAATAATTCACGCACAGGTGTGCAATCGAGAATCCGCACCCGCTTCTGTTACCAGCACAACTTGTAGAGGAGAAACAACGACTAAGTTGTAGAGAAAACAGCCTGGAGAAAGTAGCTCCGGGAGAAATCGTCTTTTACAGAAGACGAAACCATACATCCATGCGTAGTAAATTACCTATTTTTTTACTGAGCCTAAGCCTAACCAACGTAACGGCACTTCGGGCTCAGACACCAACACCATCAACACCCCAGGTACGTCCGGCGCCTATTATGAGTCGCTGGGAGAAGCAGATCACGGCCGAAAATGCCTGGCGCGAATATCCCCGTCCGCAACTGGTGCGTCAGCAGTGGCAGAACCTGAACGGCATGTGGGAATACGCCATTACGCCCAAAACCGCGCCACAACCTACCCGTTTTCAGGGGCAGATTTTAGTGCCGTTCAGCGTCGAATCAACCTTATCGAAAGTAACGAAATCACTGTCGCCGGATCAGCGGTTGTGGTACCGTCGGAACGTAACGATTCCCCGCGACTGGAACGGACAGCGCGTATTGCTGCATTTCGGAGCCGTCGATTACGAATGTAGTTTGTGGGTAAATGGTGGTCTGGTAGGTTCGCACACGGGAGGCTCCGACGCATTCTCGTTCGACGTAACGGATTTCCTCAAAGATGGACAAAATCAACTCGTACTGGGCGTAACAGACCCGACCTCAACGGGTGAACAGCCGCGTGGCAAACAATTGCTGAATCCGAACGGAATCTGGTATACACCCGTGTCGGGTATCTGGCAAACTGTCTGGATGGAACCCGTTGCGAAAGAGCGATACATGGAAGAAGTACGGTTGACGCCGGAAGTGGATTCTGGGCGCATTCGGGTAGAAGTGCTGACCGATAAACCGTCGACCAATCCGACCACGGCGATACGGGTAACAGCGCTGGACGGTCAGCAAACTATTGGGTCAACCATTGTTCGGGAAGGTCGCGTGGCGTATTTGCCCGTCAAAAATCCTAAACTCTGGTCGACAGAGAATCCGTTTCTGTACAATTTCCGGGCTGAACTGGTAACCGTCAAAGATCCATTTGAAGGTACGGCCAACAACAAACGCCCCCGCCGGAATGACGCCGAACAGACCGCGTACGCCAGCGCAACGGTAAATGGTAATCCGCTGGACGTAGTAACGAGCTATTTTGCCATGCGGAAAATTTCGGTTGGCGCCGGTCCGGTGGCTGGTCAGCCGGTACTGTTGCTGAACAACAAATTTGTGTTTCAGAACGGTCCGCTCGATCAGGGTTGGTGGCCTGCTGGATTACTCACCCCGCCTTCTGACGAAGCGATGGCGTTTGAGATCGATTTTCTGAAAAAGTCGGGTTTCAACATGCTGCGTAAGCACATCAAAATAGAGCCGGATCGGTATTATTACCTCTGCGACAAGCTGGGTATACTCGTCTGGCAGGATATGCCGTCGGGTTTTCTGGAAGGACAGAATGAACATCCCGGCGATCAGTACGAGCCGATACGTCGGTCGAAAGGGCGGGAGCAGTTTGAGCTGGAATTGCGCCGAATGATGAACCAACTGCATAATCACCCCAGCATTGTTACGTGGGTAGTGCATAACGAAGGCTGGGGGCAATATGAAAATGCGCGGATGGCGGCCTGGGTGAAAGGAATGGACCCAAGCCGGACGGTAAACGCCGTCAGCGGCTGGAATGACCGGAACTCAGGCGATTTTTACGACATTCACACCTACGAACCTGAGCCACGCGCTCCCGAAGCAAAAAGCAATCGGGTGGTTGTGATTGGTGAGTTTGGCGGGATTGGCTGGCCGGTTAAGGGGCATCTATGGAATCCGGAAATGAGAAACTGGGGCTACCAGACGTATCAGTCGGCCGATGACGTGCTGAAAGCGTATCAGAAGAAATACGCCAAAATCGTCGAGTACTATCAGAAACAGGCGCTCTCGGCGGCTGTATACACGCAGACGACAGACGTAGAGGGTGAAGTAAATGGGTTGCTGACCTACGACCGGGAAGTAATCAAAATTCCTGTCGAAACGCTACGTCAGATTCATGCGCCTTTGTTTAAATAGACGGAACTCCAACCTAAACGACCTTTTGTCATGCAACGTAGAACATTTCTGAATCAGGTGACTGGCGCAGCCGCTTCAGCGCTCGTACTCGGTCCATCGCTGGTGAGTCGAGCGCATGAGTACGCTGGGGCCGACGAACTGGCCAGACATAAAATTGCTGATATCAGCTATACCGAAGTGCAGTTGAAATGGCCCCGGTTTGTGGGTAAAAATGCCCGGCGCGATATTCATGGTTACGGGCCGAAAGTGACGGTCTGCACACTCACCACCGATCAGGGTGCCAAAGGGTGGGGATTGCCCAATGGTCGACGTAACGACGAACTGATTGCCTACGTCAAAGGCAAGTCAGTGGCGGAGTTATTCCAGCCTGCCGCTGGCGTTACCGACTCCAAAGCGCTGGCGTTCGACGTACCGCTGCACGATCTGGCCGGGGTCATTCTGATGCAGCCGGTTTATCAGATGCTTGGCCGGAAAAAGCCGATCCTGACCAAGTGCTACAGCGGCATGATTTATTTCGATGAACTCGAACCGAAAGAAGGGAAGGTTACTACGTTGGCGAATGGGCTTGATAAAATCATTGAAAACTGCACCAGCGATTACAAACTGGGCTATCGTCAGTTCAAACTGAAAGTGGGCCGGGGTAATATGTGGATGCCGAAAGACGCGGGTGTTCAGCGTGATATTGAGGTGACGAAGCTCGTGGCCAAAACGTTTCCCGACTGCGAAATTCTGGTAGATGGCAACGATGGCTTTACCATTGATACGTTGACTACGTACCTGAAAGGCATTGGCGATATTCCGTTATTCTGGGTGGAAGAACCGTTTGCCGAGAACGTAGCGGATTACCGGAAACTACGCGACTGGATGAAGGCCAATAAAGTCAAAACGCTGCTGGCCGATGGCGAATATGACCCCGACCAGAAATTGCTCCGTGAACTGGAAACACAAAAACTGATCGACGTACACATCACAGACATTATGGGTTATGGCTTTACACCCTGGCGGAAACTCATGCCCGAACTGGAAAAGATGGGAATTCAATCGTCTCCGCACGCATTCGGTGAAGTACTCAAAACCAACTACACGGCCCACCTGACGGGCGGATTGGGCAACACCGTAACGATTGAAGGCGTGCCGTGTACCTGCGAAGACATTGATTTCGGCGATTACAAAATCGTAAAAGGCCAACTAGTGCCTCCCTCAACGCCGGGTTTTGGTATGAAGTTACTCAAGACGGTTTAACGTAGTAAGGGTTTTACGTATGCCTTCTGTGGTGTCGGGGTGTGAAAAACCCCCATTTTTGTTTGGGGCAAATTAGGGTGGTGAAAAACCACAACAAACAACAACCAAAAA
>NZ_JBMDWV010000443.1:0-25756 GCF_048594605.1 Spirosoma sp. | reverse complement strand
AACAGGGTAGTTACCAATGTCGATCCCGAAGTTCTGATCGGCTGATCCACCAACGGCTGGGTCCAGACCCGTGTATTTTGTGATGGTGAACAGATTCGTTGCCGATACAGCTAACCGCAACCGGTTTAGATTAACCTTGTTCAGAATAACAGCTGGGAATGTATAACCCAGAGTCAGGTATTGCATCCGGCCATACGATCCGTTTTCTACGTAGTACGAGTTTGCCTGAGTCTGTGTACTGAAATTGGAGGCAGTTTCGTAGATAGGAATCGTAGTGTTCGTATTTGTTGGTAGCCAGGAATCTTTCACCCGTGTGCTCACGGCTCCACCTGTGAAGGAAGCGTAGAAATCCGTGAACCAGCGCTGGTTGTTGAAGATTTTGTTACCTAAAGACGCATATACGTTCGTATTCAGGTCAAAGCCTTTGTACTTCAATGTTAACGTAATACTTCCCGTAACTTTCGGAATTGGACTGCCCAAGAACTGACGGTCATCAGCATTAATCGTTCCATTACCATCTGTGTCGGCAAAGCGGAAACGACCTGGAGCTGCTCCCTCCTGTTTAGGAGCTGAAGCAACTTCTTCTTTACTATTAAATAGCCCGATTACTTTGTAACCAAAGAAGGAAGACAGATCCTGGCCTGGCTGGTTCCGCACAACGGGTGTACCTAGCCGTGTACCACCCGCATCAAAGTAAGGAACTGATGGGGCAATGGCCGTGATCTTGTTATCCAGATAACTGGCAATACCCGTCACTTCGTAGCCCAGATCGCCAGCAATGTTACCACGAGTCGTTACTAACAGATCGATACCTTTGTTACGCATACTTGCTACGTTTACGAAAGGAGGGCTTGCGCGTGGACCAACCACCGCAGGAAGAGCCAAAGGATAGAGCAGGTCTTTTGTATCTTTCTGCCACAAGTCAAGAACAACTTCTAATTTGTTGTTGAAGAACGATCCATCTATACCAATGTTGGACGTAATACTGGTTTCCCATTTGGCAGCAGGGTTACCAATCTGGCTACGGTAAAAACCAGCAGCAATCGAATTGTTCGTTCCATTGATATCGTAACCGTTAGCCGCGTTAGAAGCAAACAGGTTGAACTGGTTGGTAGAACTCAGGTAATTTGAGTTCCCCATCGAGCCGTAGCCACCCCGTATTTTCAGATCAGACACCCAAGGCAGATTCTTCATGAAAGGTTCTGATGAAAGGCGCCAGGCAACAGAAGCCGCTGGGAAAACCCCGTAACGGTTGGCTGGAGCAAACTGAGAAGAACCATCCCGACGAATTACCCCAGTGAAGATATACTTGTCATTGAAGGTATAACGGGCCTGCGCAAACAACGAATAAAAACGGTTACCTAAGCTGTAACCGCTACTAACCTGGCGAGTAGAACCTGGAGTGGTTGTGCCAATTGTCACATAGTTCGGATCGGTTATAAATGGATTCTGTCCTGAACCATTGATGTTACGTCCAGCTCCTGTGTTCAGGGCTTCTATACCCGCGATAACGTCTACATCATGAATGCCAAACTTCTGCTTGAAGTGAGCGGTATTGGTAAACGTCCAGGCTAAACCATATCCTGACCCCTCGCTATAGGTATAAGTCGTGTTATTTTCTGAGTTCTCATACTGAACCCGACCGTAGCTATTAAAGTAGTTACTGAAGTAGCTACCACCAAGGCTGCTACGTAGCGTTAACGATGGAAGAACATCGTATTCCAGATAAGCATTACCAAAGCCAATAAGGTTAAAGTTGCTGTCATTAGCCCGTGCATCACGGTCGGCAACGGGGTTCCGGGGATTGTTAAAACCAGGAGCCGCTGTACCCGCATAACCACCGAACGAGTTATAAATTGGGATAATTGGTGGCATCCGGAAGGCCGACAGGATTTCGTTTTCGTCAGCAGATGAGGTTGAGTTATTGTTCGTGCTGTTACCAAACTGGTTACCCACGCCCCCAAGTATACCTTTCGTTTTTAGGTAAGCTAATGTGAAGTTCTCACCAAAGCGGAGTTTTTTAGTAATATCAAACTCAGTGTTGGCTCGTAGATTGTAACGAACGAAGTCATTATTGATAACAACCCCCGCTTGCTGCTGCATTCCTAAGCTAACGTAGTAACGGCTGTACTCTGAACCGCCGGAGAAACCCAAATTATGGCGCATCATTGGAGCTACCCGTGTGATGGCTGCATACCAGTCGGTTCCCTGCTTATTAGCCGGTATCACATTATAGATTGCGCCGTTAGCCGGATTAACATTGTATTTCGCCCGTTCAGCTTCTAAATTAACCTGAGAGGCCGACAGCCCTTTGGCACTACCTACTAAAAGATAATCAGGCAAAACAGGCGTTTGGCCTCTTCCATACTGCTCACTGGCAATACCGGTAAAACTGTCAGGACCGATAGCCGTTCCTGCCTGATACAGGTCATTTTTACGCGCCTGCCATGCCCAGTCGGCCTGCTCCTGTGGATTCAGAATCGGCAGGCTCTTTCCTGGATCTGTAACACCGTATAGTCCATCATAGCTTACGCTTAACTTCTGGGACCGACGTTTGCCTTGCTTTGTCGTGATAACAATTACGCCAGAAGCAGCACGAGCTCCATAAATAGAAGCAGCAGCGGCATCTTTCAATACGGTAGTGGTTTCAATATCATCTGGCGGAATGAACGAAGTTGTTTGAATAGGTACCCCATCCACTACGTATAAAGGCTGGTTACCACCAAACGATCCGAAACCCCGGACCCGAACCTGGCTACTGGTACCAGGCTGTCCGTTCGTGATAACGGTCACCCCTGATACGCGACCCTGTAACTGTTGTTCAACGTTAGAAGAGGGTACCGCTTTTAATTGAGCTGGTTTTACGGTTGCCACAGCTCCCGTTACGTCACGGCGGTTTTCGGTAGAATACCCTGTTACAACTACTTCACTTAGAGCCGTAGCATCATCTTCCATTGCTATATCAACGGTTGACCGATTGCCGACAGTAATTTCCTGCGATTTAAAGCCAATTGCAGAAATAACGAGAACAGGATTGGTGCCTCGAATATTCAGAGCGAAGTTACCGTTGGCGTCACTGGAAGTTCCTGTTTGCGTCCCTTTTAATACGATGTTGGCCCCAGGAACAGGACCATCAGCGCCAGTAATTTTACCCGTCACCCGACGGTCCTGGGCATAAGCACTTAGGCTCCACAGTACTAATACTGTGCCCAGCAAAGCGGTCTGCAGAAGCCTGTAGAACGATGCTTTCATGAAAAATAGGTTGGTTTGAAAATTGGTAAAACGCATCAATATTATATTGTTGGAATTATATTTCAAAGAGAAATTTTCCTAAACAATTTGGTTGGTTGTAGCTTTTGCCTTAATAATTATTAAAAAAATCATATATAAAACAAATAAACAGTCTGAAATTCAGGCATTTATGTAGGGCACTTAAAATTTTAACAATTTTTAGTTATATTTTATTAGTTTCTCTTTTTGAAAATTAAAAACGAAAGAGAGTGTTTACGGCCGTATTTTTATACTCTAATGCACACGAATTATTACTATTTGAGGCAACTGGCGACCGCGCTTAAATCCAATTTAATAAGTAATCCTACTCAGTATTTTAATTCACTTGATGAATCCATAATCGGCCTACGATTTATGGAATGCTTTAGCCAGGATCGGGATGAGGTCGTACTCGTTTTTGCACAGGCGAAAGGGAAAGTTAATTACTATAAGCCGTTTTATATAAAAGCGACTTTACGGCCTGATTTCTCAGGCATGTTATTCCCGGAAACAGTGCAACGGGCTCGAAATAATAGCATCGATTTATTTCAGTCGGTAGTCGCTGAGGAACGGGCCGTAACGAATGTCCGGTCATTTCTGAATGAGCGCTGCCTGGCAATACAGCTTGAGGGGAATTTCTCAATAGTGTTCAAATTCTTCGGCAACCGACCGAACATGCTGGCCTTTGAAGGCAATGTAGTTATTGACATGTTCAACCAGCAGTTAGCAACTGATCGTGAATTGCTGCTGGCTGCTTTTGATCGACCAATCGACCAATCTTTCGAAGCCTTTGAACAAGCTGGGTTCGATCATCGCAAATTGTTTCCAACCTTCGGAAAAGTAGTTAATGAATGGCTTGAAGAACAATTTAGCCGCGCCGGTAACCTGAATGGTGAAGCAAAGTGGGCAATCATTCAGGATGTACTACGGCAACTTGAACACCCCCGTTATTACCTGACCCGACTCAATCATAAACTGACACTGAGTCTACTGCCCCTTGGAAACATAATACAGGAATTTGATGAGCCGATTGAAGCGGCTAATCGGTTCTATACCAGTTTCAATGGACGTAGTGTTTTCGAGCACGAAAAAGCAACCTGGCTTCGACTGCTTGAAAAACGACGAAAGAGGGCTCAGGCGCTGATAGAAGCGTCGATGCAACGACTTATAATGCGTGAGGAAGGAGCCAGCCATGAAGAAATGGGACATATTCTGATGGCTAACCTGCATGACATTCCGCAAATAGCTGGCGCCCAATCGCCTGAACGCTTAACCCTATACGACTTCTATCGTGATCAGCCTATTACGTTGAAGCTCAAGCCCGATTTGAGCCCTCAGAAGAATGCGGAGAATTTCTACCGCAAAGCAAAAAACGAGAAAGTTGAGGAGCAGTATTTGAATGATCAGATAACCACCCGCGAAGCGGAGCTACTACGTATCGATCGTCAAAAAAACGAGCTGGAGCCTATCGAAACCCTGAAAGAGTTACGACGTTACGTTAAACAGAACAACATACGGACTGAGCAAAGCGATAGCTACGCTGGAAGTAACAGCCACTCAGACCAGTTATTTAAGGAAGTGATTGTTGATACGTTCCGTATATTGATCGGGCGCAATGCAAAAAATAACGACTTACTCACTCAGAAATACGCTTATAAAGACGATCTGTGGCTGCATGCCCGTGATGTTTCCGGCTCGCATGTACTCGTTAAATATCAGGCCGGAAAAACGTTCCCAAAGCATGTTATCGAACGGGCTGCTGAGTTGGCAGCCTGGTACTCAAAACGTAGAACAGATAGTTTGTGTCCAGTCATCGTAACGCCTAAAAAATTTGTTCGCAAACCAAAAGGACTTGCCGAAGGCCAGGTTATAATCGACAAAGAGGACGTAGTACTGGTTGTTCCCAGAGGGGAATAAAACCGTTTAGGGTGCTAACGTATTAAAATAACTCGACTCTGCTTTCCCTGCTGAGTTTGCACCGTCACAGTGTATTGACCCATCGACAGACCCTGTACGCGAAAGCTTCGGCTGTAATTGCCGCGCCCCAAACTCGAATCGTTTATAGTTCGAACCCGCTGACCAAGCTGGTTGGTCAACCATAACGTAACAGGGCTGGCAGTTGACAGGCTAAAATCTACACTCAGTGTTTCGTTTGCCGGATTTGGATAGACTTGCAAATCAGTAAGTACAGGCTCTGACAAGGCTGTTACAATAGTCGATGATTCAACTGTTTTCAGAATCCAGTTATTTGGGTCGATAAGTACGCCTGTCACAAGGCCTCGAGTGGGTAGTACGTAGGTCTGGTCAGCTCTGTCATTCAGAACGGTAACTGTCGTATCACCTGCGGCCGATTGAAGCTTAATCTGCACCGGCATTGTAAAGGAAGCAGGATTGCTGGAGATGGCGTTACGTTGCTCCAGACGTACTGTTACGGTTTCAGCAGAATTCCCACCAGATACAGTTGCCCGATACGTTGGATAGCCTTCGCCATAAATCCACTGCCTGAAAAAATAACCCAGATTTTGATTCGAACCAGATTGTGAGAAAACCTGCTGAGCAACAGCCTGAAAATCTTCAGTGACTGCGGTTTTGTACGCTAGGGCTGGTGCAGAGGCATAGGTTCGTAAGATGCGGAAAAAGGTACTATCGCCTACAATGCCCCGTAACATATGAAGTATGGTTGCTCCTTTTGCATAGGTCCGGCTGCCATTAAAAATGTTGGCAAAATTGCTAATGTCCTGTACATAAATTGAACCGCGGGCGCTGCGGGCACGAGCCATAAAACTACTCATAGTCGTATTATAAGCGACTGGCCCTCCAACCGATTCCACGTAAATGGCTTCAGCATAGGACGCGAAACCTTCATTTAGCCATATATTCTGCCAATCGCGACATGTAATCTTATCACCGAACCATTGATGGGCTAACTCGTGAGCAATTACACCGGGCGTGAATGCAGCCGCTTCCATCGAACTAATGGTTTGATGCTCCATGCCTCCGTTTCCCTGTCCGATTTGAGCATGACCGTATTTTTCGCGGAGGAACGGATACGGCCCAAACCGATCAGTGAATAGCTGTAAAATTCTAGGTGTCAGATTGAGATTACTACGTACTGATGGTAATATTTCAGGATAAACGTAATGGGTTATAGGTAACGTTTGATTACCATACGTGAAAGGGGTATCGTGCAGCTCGTAATTTGATAAAGCGATTGAAATCAAATACTGCGCAATCGGATAACTGTTCTTCCAATGATACGTTCGGGTTCCGTCTGGATTATCTGTCTTGCTTACGAGTGAACCGTTGGAAACAGAGACAAATTGCGCTGGTGCCGTGATACGTACCGACGATGAATCCGCCTTGTCGGCAGGAGAGTCTCGACACGGAAACCAGTCAGGCGCTCCGTAGGGTTCGCTTAGCGTCCAGATAGCGGGGTCAGTCGTGTTTTCATGGCGACTGAACCGAAAACTACCCAAGTCACGACTGTTGGGAACTCCCTGATAAAACACGGTAATTGTTACTAACTGACCAGTGGCTAATGGTTGCGCAGGCGTAATGGTTAGTCGGTTCTGCGCATGTAAAAAAGAAAGTTTCTGATTACCAGCTTTAACAGAATCTACTCGCAGACCTTCGCCCGTAGTGGCTGTTGTTGAGTTTAGGTCCAGAAAAAAACTGGAAAGATTTGCCGTTGTGCTCTTGAGTGTAACGGTTACAGCCGCTCGCAGGTGGGCTGGCGCGTGGTTTAGATACAGATCAAGTCCGTAATACGTTACGTCAATGGCACTATCACCTGGGTAAGCTATCCGCGCTTTAGGGTTTGCAGCCAACCGCCCAAAATAACTTACTTTACCGCTCAGGCAAAATTGTCCAGCGTCGTTGTCAAACTGACCATACGTAAGTAGAGGGATTAGTAGAAGCAGGCATATAATCCGCATAAATACACGTATTGAGGTTGAAGAACACAACTGTGTAAGCAGCCATGTTGCGGATAAAAAACACCTGAATACTTAAAAGGTTATTGCTCGGCCGAAAGCTCAGATCGTATCTGTGTTTGTTCGTCTGTTTTAGCTTTTAATGCATCAAGCTGTCGTTGTTCGGCCTCCGGTAGCTGAAGTTGCCAACCCATCGAGTTGGCCAGTTGATACATCATATACTGGATTTGGTTATTGGCAATTTTAGGAAGGTCGCTTTGCATAGCCCGTGCGTTCATTGCTTTCTTAGCTTCGTCCAAAATCTGCGTATAGTCAGCTCCACTGAAATGATTCAATATACCCGCCTGAATGTCATAGAACTTATAATCTGTATCTATCGAGAGTACTTCGGGCTGTGGAAAAACTTCAATAACTAATACTTTCTCACCATTATCCGGAGTCTGAAAACGAACTTTAGCAAAATCGAACCCCACTAGTACTTTCGACTTGGCAATGACCATTGCTTTTTTAGGGTCATTCAGTACGTATAAGATCTTTTTCTGATCCTGATAATTATAAATCTCCGAGAAGTATCCTTCCGCCATGACAACTTTAAATACTTTCTCAATACGTTCCAGCAGAAGAACAGAATCGCGCTGAACGTCGGTTATGCCTGTTCGTTTACGTAGCGTGTTGGCCAGCGCAACACCCCCGCCAGCCCCAACGAGTAATAGTAATACGGTTGTTAAGAAATCCATAGTGGGTTAAAAGTAAAGCGATTAATGTATAATCAAAAATGGACAGTGTAAATGGGCCACATCAAGCACCAGTATACACTGTCCATTTTTGATTATACATTTCAGAACATTGCTGTCTGACGCTATTTGGCGTAAGCTACCGCCCGCATCTCCCGAATAACCGTTACTTTGATCTGGCCAGGATACTGCATTTCTTTTTCGATCTTCTGCGAAATTTCGTACGATAATACGCCCGCCCGCTCGTCGGAAACGTGATCGGCGTCGACCATAATTCGGAGTTCACGGCCAGCCTGAATAGCGTAGCATTTGGTCACACCAGGGAAGTTGCCCGCTAATTCTTCCAGTTCTTTCAGCCGCTTAATATAGGATTCCATCATTTCGCGACGGGCGCCTGGTCGTGAGCCCGAAACAGCATCACAGACCTGAACAATTGGCGAGATCATACTCGTCATCTCAATTTCGTCGTGGTGTGCGCCAATCGCGTTGATAACTTCTGGATTCTCTTTATATTTTTTGGCCAGCTCCATACCTAAAATCGCGTGGGGCAATTCAGCTTCTTCAGGCCATACCTTACCGATATCGTGGAGTAAACCCGCTCGTTTTGCCAGTTTGGCATTCAGGCCCAATTCGGCGGCCATCGTTGCACAGAGCTTAGCGACTTCGCGTGAATGCTGAAGTAGGTTCTGACCATAGCTCGACCGGAAGCGCATGCGCCCAACCATTTTAATTAGCTCTGGGTGCAAACCGTGAATACCAAGGTCAATAACAGTACGTTCGCCAATCTCGACGATTTCGTCTTCGATATTTTTGCGGGTTTTGGCAACTACTTCTTCAATCCGGGCGGGGTGAATACGTCCGTCCTGAACAAGACGGTGCAATGACAATCGGGCTATTTCTCGTCGAACCGGATCAAAGCCTGAAATGATAATAGCTTCTGGTGTATCGTCAACGATAATTTCGACCCCAGTAGCAGCTTCCAGCGCACGGATGTTACGTCCTTCTCGCCCAATAACTTTTCCTTTTACGTCGTCAGATTCTATATTAAAGACCGATACGCAGTTCTCGATCGCATGCTCAGTCGCGGTACGTTGAATCGTTTCAATTACTACTTTCTTGGCTTCTTTAGTAGCCGTTAGCTTGGCTTCTTCAACGATATTTTTGATGTAGGAAGAGGCACGGCTTTCGGCTTCAGCCTTCAGTGTTTCGATGAGTTGGTCGCGAGCCTGGTCGGCAGAAAGGCCTGCAATTTTCTCAAGTTGAGCTACCTGTTCGGCCAGCATCCGATCGGCTTCCTGTTGCCGGCGGTCAACATCTTCCCGGCGCTTGTTAAGAGCTTCTACTTGCTGGGATACGCTGTTTTTCTGTTGGTTGATTTCGTTACGTTGCTGGTTCAGCTCGTTTTCGCGGGTGCGCTGCTGGTCGGCCTGCTGATTTAATTGTTGTTCGCGTTGCTTAAGCTTGCTTTCGTTCTGGAGAAGTAGATTACGTTTCTGATTCGTTGTCTCTTCAAATTCCGACTTTAGCTTCAGGTATTTTTCCTTAGCCTCCAGCATCCGATCTTTCTTGATGTTTTCGGCCTGCAACTCCGCGTTCTTTATGATGGAAGCGGCTTTTTCTTCAGCTTCTTTTTCGTGCTTTGCACGAACTCCTGCCATCATTTGACGGCCAATCAGTATGCCAATACCGCCCCCTGCAAGGGCAGCAAGAATCGTTAACCAAACTGGAATGTCCATAGGACTATATCGTTAGGATTGAAAAAATAAACCATCAATCCGCTGCGATACGAGCGCCCTGAATATAAATAGAACGTACCTGCTGTTTCTAGGGATTCTTTAGTTTCTGAATAGTAGATTAATTAAGTAGAATCTATGAATCAATAGAAACCGGGTTACATTGTACCAAGCATCAACTCGGAAGTAATCGTAGGATTGCCTACCGGTTGTTTATGTCGCGATAGCCGGCGTTACGATTTGGTCTAACTGAGCGATTCTATCATAAACCGTTTGTTGGAGTCGCTGCATTTTCTGGTCTGCCCGAACTTTAGTAATCAGGGAGTCAAAGGCTACCATAGCCAGGGCATCCTGCGTATCACTAATGCCTGATTCCCGGTGTTGCTTTAGCTGTTCCTGAATCAGCTTGGCGACTTCACGCACGATGGCTTCTGCTTCCGGCTCTACACGTAATGGGTAGGTCCGGTCGGCAATTTTTATGCGAATTGGCAATTCTTCCATCGCTGCATTCGACTGCACAGAGTGTGTACTCCAGCGTCTGTTTTTTGGTTTATGACAAACTACTCAAGTGAGTTATGCACCGTTCCAGTTCCCGGATATACTCGTCGAGTTGTTGTTTTAATTCAGTATTCGTATCTAGATCAGACGGATTGTCTTTTACAATTATACCAAGATCTTTCGACTTTATTGTGTTTTTTCCCGGAATAAGCTGTTTTTTTTGGAGTTCTTCAAGTTCTGTTTCAGTTTCCTGAAGTTTAACACGTAACGAACTATTTTTTTCCTCCAATATTTTTACCCGCTTCTGCGCAGTTTCATATGCATTTTTGAGAAGCTTAATCTTATGCTCAAGCCGCTCAACTAAGGCAATAATTTGATGTTCGCTAACCACGGTGGTGAATGATTGAATTGTTGTCTGATTGAATAATTGACTTGCTATCTGATTGAGGAGGAATGCTCTGTCATTCAAGAAGTCAATTAGTCAATCATTATTTACGGATAACAGCGCCCAGTTCCTGCTCAAAAGCGTTCATCAGCCGTTGCATTGTTTTATCGATCGTTACGTCGGTAAGAGTCTGGGCCGTATCCTGTAGTACAAAACTGACTGAATAAGCTTTTTTCTCCTTGCCTAGATTGTCGCCCTCGTAAACGTCAAAGACATTTAATGTCCGTAATAATTTTCGCTCGGTTTGATGAGCCAGCCGACTAATTTGCTCAAATGTAATCGCTTTATCAATTACCAGCGATAAATCACGGCGAACTTCCGGAAAACGAGGTACTTCTTCGTAGCGTGTTTTACTGGTCGCCAGTTTCAACAGCATCTGCCAGTCAAAATCGGCGTAGAAAACGGGTAGTTTTAGATCTACTAGTTTGGCTAATTTTGGCTGAACCAGCCCTAAACTCACCAGTGGCTTTTTGTTGACTAAATACGTTAAACCATACTGAAATAAAGCAGGGTCGGCGGGTTGCGTATCAAATGACTTAATGCGGAAGAGATTTAACACTCGTTGCACGGCCGTTGCTACATCATGAAAAGCGACCGACTGCCCTTTCTGAAGCCAGCTTTCGGCTTCCTGATTACCAACCATAGACAGGCTCAACCGCGCTCTTTCAACGTACTTTATACTCTCGTCTTCAAGCTTTACTTTATGATAAACTTTCCCAAATTCAAAGAGTTTCAGATCTTTCTGCCGCCGATTGATATTGTAGTTAAGGGTTTCGAGCGCTGAAAAAAGCAGCGTCTGTCGCATAACTGACAATTCCTCACTGAGCGGATTAAGCAGTGTTACGTCGTCCCCGGTGAGTGACGAGCGAATTGCATTGTGGTAAGCTGGACGTGTAAGCGACAGCGTCAGAATTTCATAGAAACCGTTGGCGGCCAGCAACTGACCAACACGGCCCTGCCATTGGTCAGGATCTGTCTTCGGAAACTCTGAGAGTGAATCAGCTGCCAGATTAACCGATAAGGGTACGTTGTCCAGTCCGTAAATTCGGAGTATTTCTTCAATCACATCGGCCTCGCGCGTTACGTCTACCCGATAGGGCGGAACAATGGCTAAAAACCCATCATGGCTTGCTTCTTCAGTGCGAATGTCCAGCGCGTCAAGAATGCGATGAATCTCTGTCCGGTCGATTTGAATGCCGATTAACCGGTCAATGTTCCGATAACGTACTGGTACCCGGAACGGCTCGACCGGATTGTGGTAAAGATCCGTAATGTCAGAACTGATTTCTCCGCCCGCTACCTGCTGAATCAATAAAGCTGCCCGTTTCAGGGCAAACACAGGCATATCTGGATCGGTGCCCCGTTCGAACCGGAACGAAGCATCGGTTTTCAGTCCGTGATGCTGAGCCGTTTTTCGAACGGAGGTTGGCGAAAAATAAGCCGATTCCAGGAAAATTCGCGTTGTTTGATCGGATACACCCGAATACTGGCCGCCAAATACACCTGCAATGCACATCGGTTTTTCGGCGTCACAAATCATGAGATCGGTCGCCGTGAGTTTACGCTCAACCCCATCGAGTGTAACGAAAAGCGTCCCTTCTGGAAGCGTTTTAACGATAACTTTTCCTCCCGCAATTTTATCAGCATCGAAAGCGTGAAGCGGCTGACCCAGATCGTGGCAAACAAAATTTGTTACGTCCACAATATTGTTAATCGGCTTCAGGCCAATGCTTAAAAGGCGTTGTTTCAGCCAGTCGGGCGATTCGCCTACGGATAATCCGCTTATTGTTAAGCCAGCGTAACGTGGACAGTCTTTCGGATCGTCTACTTGTACATCAAGGACAAGAGCCGTGCTGTTGATCGCAAAATCTTCAACGGATGGCAGGCGAAGAGGACGATTCAAAACCGCTTTTAAATCACGTGCCGTACCAAAGTGAGAAGCCGCATCGATACGGTTTGGCGTCAAACCAATCGCAATCTGGTAATCGGCTTCAAGGTTGAAATAACGTGCGGCTGGAGTGCCATTAGGTAACGTAGTGTTCAGTACAATAATACCAGCGTGCGACGTACCCAGGCCGATTTCATCTTCGGCACAGATCATACCTTCTGAGGCTGCTCCTCGAATTTTGGCTTTCTTGATCTGAAAAGATTCGCCTGAGCCAGGGTGTAATGTTGTGCCAACCAGAGCCACTATCACCTTTTGGCCGGCTGCTACGTTCGGTGCCCCGCAAACGATAGACAACGGCTGATCGGCACCGACGTCGACGGTTGTTAAGCTTAATTTATCGGCATCCGGATGCTTTGTACAGGTCAGAACTTCACCGACCACGATGCCTTCGAGTCCGCCCGGAACAGCCTCAATTTTCTCAATTCCTTCTACTTCCAGTCCTGTTGAAGTCAGAATCTTGCCAACTTCTTCAGGAGATTCGGGTAATTCAATGAACTCTTGTAACCATTTATAGGAAACTTCCATACAGCGGCAAAACAGATAATTGCCGCAAAGTTAGAGAATTGGTCAATTGGCTTGTTGATGATTCGGGTAATACGTTCAAAAAACTCAGTAGCCACCAGGAATATTACTCATGCTGAAGGTATTTCTCTCCCGCTTTTATGGCTATTGGAAGTGTATTTTCGGCGGGCGGAATGGGGCATGCATACGTCGGATTATAGGCACAGTAAGGATTGTAAGCCGTATTGAAATCCAGTATGACGCGATTACCGGTTAGCTGATCCGGATTTAATTCAATATAACGGCCTCCGCCGTAGGTTTCCTTATTGGACGTAGCGTCACGAAATAAAATGGAATACGTGTTCTGGAGCTTGACGATTAATAATCGACCGGTTTTATCGTTCAGGCTGAAAACTGCGTGAGCAAATTTATCGTAAACCTCTTCACTGCCGTCACTCATCCGAACAACGAGTTTCTGGGTTTTGTCGGCGAAGGGTTCCAGGCGTGCTGCCACGCGATACGCCGGATCAGGTTCAAAATAAACCAATCCTTTGAAATTAGTTTTGTCCTTAACCGGAGATTGAGCGTCGGATTTAAGAAAACGGTTCTTTTCGTTACGTTGCTTCTCTATTTCCTGGCGATACGCAGCAGGGTTGACCGACTCGTCCAAACCGCCAACTGATGTACCGTTACCACTGTCAAAAAAAGTGTAATACACTACAATAAGTGTAAGAAGTAACAGGCCTGTCAGGAAAAATCTATTTTTAATCATAACCGACGTGAATGTAGATAAATTAAGTAAATTAAAGGCCGCCTTATAATGACAAGGGAAAGAGGCTGAAAGATAATTTAAGATTCTAATGGTAGATGAACATCGTATCTAATCTTTGATACTTCCAGCGCAAAGTATCTTGATGACGTTTTCCGTCAAGTAGAGAATCTTTTATGATTTAATTGGTTTTTAATACCTTTAAGGCAGTAAAAATACTTAGTCAAATTAACATAATTTATCTTGCGAATGGCCAAACTCTACGAATTAAAGACCTTTACATCTGGCAATGGTAATCTTACTGTTTTCGAAAATATCATTCCAGGTGCGATTCAACGAGTCTTTTACATTTATGAAGCTGGTCAGGCTACACGAGCAGGCCATCGACATCATAAAGCCTGGAATGCCCTTATTTGCCTGCATGGAAGTTGCCGAGTGTATAATAACGATGGAAAGGAAGAGGCTACATTTCATTTAACCAATCCACGCCAGTGCCTGGTTTTAAGTCCGGAAGATTGGCACACAATGGATGAGTTTTCGGATGATGCTGTTCTGCTGGTTGTTTCCAATGAGTTATACGATAAGGACGACTATATTTACGAACCGTACCCAAGAAAACAGTGGTCTGATGAATCAGTAATGGTTGATTCTGAATGATTCCGTTTCTGGATCTAAAGCGTGTAAATGAACCACATGCGTCAGCCATTAAAGAGGCTACGGAACGTATTCTCTCGTCGGGCTGGTATATCCTGGGAAAAGAAGTCGAAGCGTTTGAACGTCAATTTGCTACGTATTGCCAAACAAAACACTGCATTGGCGTTGCTAATGGGTTAGACGCTTTAACTCTGGTCTTAAAAGCGTGGGACTTTCCAATGGGCAGCGAGGTTATTGTGGCCTCCAATGCCTATATCGCGTCGATTTTGAGTATTAGCCATGCCGGATTAACACCTGTATTAGTTGAACCTGATCCGAGAACGTATTTGCTTGATCCTTCTGCCATTGAAGCTGCCATTACGTCGCGTACGAAGGCTGTTCTTCCCGTTCATCTTTATGGGCGATGCTGCGAAATGGAACCGATCAATACGTTGGCGAGACAGTATGGACTACGGGTACTCGAAGATGCTGCTCAAGCGCATGGCGCTACGTATAACGGACAACGAGCCGGCAATCTTGGCGATGCAGCTGGCTGGAGTTTTTACCCAAGCAAAAATCTGGGAGCGCTGGGCGATGCTGGAGCCATTACGACCAACGATGCTGAGTTCGCTAGTCGCTTACGCGCTTTACGAAACTATGGTTCAGCCAAAAAATACGTAAATGAGTATATAGGCTATAACAGTCGTCTGGACGAAATGCAGGCCGCGATCCTATCTGCTAAATTACCTGCACTTGATAAGGAAAATGGTCGACGAAGAGCGATTGCCCGGCAGTACATAGCTGGTATAAAGAACGCTGCTATTACGTTACCGCCGTCCGATCGGGTTGAACAGGATGTCTGGCATTTATTCGTCATTCGTCATGCTGAACGGAACAGCCTAAGAACGTATCTGACTGAGAAAGGTATAGGGACAGATGTACATTATCCTATTCCACCGCATCATCAGCAGGCTTATAAGAGTTTTAGTCATTTATCGTTTCGAATTGCGGAACAGCTACATCAGGAAGTAGTTAGTTTGCCGCTCAACCCAACCTTATCTGACGACGACGTAGCGTACATTATCCATACGCTTAATTTAATGAACAAAGGATAGTCAAGAGAGAAAGCCATTCAGTGTGTACATAATCTATAAATGAATTTATCGGTTGTAATTCCTGTCTATAACAGCGAACGTACCATTGGGCCGTTAGTTGAGCGCTTACAGGCGTGTCTGGCGAGTCGTTCGTTTGAGATTGTGCTGGTCAACGACGGCAGTTCTGATCGGTCTGAATCCGTTTGTTATCAACTGGAAGATACGTATACGAATGTGCGCTTCATTTCGCTACGTCGGAACTTTGGCGAATTTAGTGCGGTGCTATGCGGACTAAACCACACCAGCGGAGAATACGTAGTAATTATTGATGATGATTTTCAAAACCCGCCCGAAGCCATACTAACGCTTATTGAAACGGCCGAGCAGGGAAACTACGACGTAGTGTATAGTCGATACGCGCAAAAACAGCATCACTGGTTTCGGAATTTGGGTAGCTGGCTGGTCAATAAATTAACCACCTACTCAATTGGTAAACCTGGCGATTTATACCTATCAAGCTTCAAGCTTATTCAGCGCGATGTTGTCGATGAGATTATTCGGTACCAGGGACCTTACCCGTATATCGACGGACTGATCTTTCGGGTGACACGTAACGTTGGCAGCGTTACGGTTCCGCACAGTGCTCGGGCCGAAGGGCGCTCGAACTACACAGTGCGTAAGCTCGTTGCCTTGTTTTTAAACGTCTTTATTGGGTACTCGCTTTGGCCAGTACGCGTTTTTACTGTATTTGGCGCCTTTTTACTTGGACTTAGCTTTCTTGCCGGGCTGATTTTGCTGATAGGTTGGCTTGGTAATCAGTTTGTTATAGCCGGGCAGACCTTAATAATTTGGGCTATAGCAACAGGTTTGGGAATTCAGATGCTTTTCCTGGGTGTAATGGGCGAATACCTCGGAAAGTTATTTATGGCTTATAGTGGGTTGCCAGCTTACGTAGAAAAAAAAGTTCGAAACGAGGCAGGCACAAAAGCTGATAAAGGATTTTCATATTCTGTTATCTATCCTCTTCTCCCTTTCTTCCTTTCTTCTTTCCTTCCCTTATTATGATCGGCCTTTCGGAAGAATATGAAAAAATGTTTCGTCTGGAAGGAAAACTGTGGTGGTATCGCCACCTGCACGAACGGGTTGATGCCGCCATTCATCAACGTTTTGGAAAGCGCCGGGACGTAACAATTTTAGATGCGGGTTGTGGTACAGGAGGTATGTTAGATTATCTGCGTCGACAGGGATACACAAATTTGCGCGGTCTAGATGGGTCGGCAGATGCGGTGGATTTTTGCCATAAACGCAACTTACCCGTTACGTATATAAACCTGAACGACCTTACTACGTTTGAGCCTGATATTCAGTACGATGTTATTATTTGTAATGACGTTTTCTGTTATTTCGACGATGCTCATCTGTCAACGCTCGTGACAGCTCTGGCCAGCCGATTAAAATCTGACGGAATTCTGCTGAGTAATAACAATGCGTTTAACGTTTTTCAAGGACAGCACGATATTGCCGTGGGAATTGTCCGCCGGTTTACCTTGCCGGAATTTGAGCAATTAATGCCTAAAGCCGGGTTGAAGATTACTGCTGCTACGTACTGGAGTTTTGCCCTGTCTCCTTTGATTTTGGGTATGCGTCAGTGGCAGCGTTTGCAGCTTGCACTCGGATGGCGTAAGCCAGAAGCTGCCCAGTCCGATGTTTACCTGCCCAGCGCCTGGTTGAATGAAACGCTCTATCGAATCGTTCGGGCCGAACAAAAATTCATCCAGCGAACCCCCTTTGGAAGTTCGCTGTTTATGGTAGTCGTCAGTCAATAGTTTTTCAACGTTTATTGACTGATAACTGTCCATTTAACTTGATTCCTATGTTTACGGGTATTGTTGAAAATGCAGGTACGGTTGCCGCTATCGAAGCTGAAGGCACCAATCTGACTTTTAAAATTGAATCATCACTGGCTCAGGAGCTAAAAATAGATCAGAGTTTGAGCCATAACGGCGTCTGTTTGACCGTCGTTGGCGTCGCGGACGGCAGCTATACGGTGACAGCGGTTGACGAAACGCTTAGGAAAACAAACTTGGGGCAGCTAAAAATCGGTGACCGGGTTAATCTCGAACGCTGCATGTCGGCCAATGGTCGTTTTGACGGACATATTGTGCAGGGGCACGTTGACCAGACGGGCATATGCACGCAAGTGCAGGATATGGACGGGAGCTGGCTATTTGATTTTCAATACGATGCTGACGTCAACGGCGATCCATCTAACCAAAATATAACCGTCGAAAAAGGATCTATTTGTATCAATGGCGTGAGTTTAACCGTTTTTAATTCAGAGCCTGATCGCTTTCGCGTAACGATCATTCCGTACACCTACGAGCATACTAATTTTCGTGATCTGAAAGCGGGCGATGTAGTGAATCTGGAGTTTGATATTCTCGGAAAGTATATTAAAAAAATGCTCGTTGGGTATCGCTAGGCATAGGCAAACCGTTAATTTTACCGAATCAACGAGCCTGATAACTCACTACCATTGGGTTGACTACGTCTTGAAACCATCCGAATGGCCACATCTGATAATGAATTTTTTACAAACGAATGACTAAAATCAGCACCCGCTCCTTACCTGACCTGCTGATTCAAATTGGCATTATTCTGGCCTTGATAGCTGCCCTTTTTCTGGTGTTTTTCTTTATTTATCTGCCATTTACAACCAATCATGGCCAGACAATTACGGTTCCCGACGTAACGAATCTGAGTCTGGATGAGATGGAAAATCTGTTAGATGACCGTGATCTTCGGTATGAAGTGAGCGACTGTACGTTTGTAGCTGGGGCGCGACCGCTGACCATCGTTCAGCAATATCCGAGGCCCAATTCGAAAGTGAAAGATGGACGTAAAATATACGTAACGATTACCAGGCGGGTAGCGCCAATGGTTGCGATGCCCCAACTGGTGAATCTGACATTCCGCAGCGCTGAGCTGAACCTACGCTCATTGGGGCTGGAGTTAGGCGAGCAAAAATACGTACCCGACGTAGCAAAAAATGCAGTGCTGCATCAACTGTATAACGGGAAGGAAATTGTGGCCGGAACCCCTGTACCGAAAGGAGCTAAAATTGATCTTGAGATCGGAGACGGGTTAGGAAGCACAATGTTTGAAGTACCGAACGTAGTGGGGCTGCCGCTTGATGAAGCCGAAGCGGCCATTCGTGGATCGAATCTTAAAATAGGGACAAAAATCTCCGTTTCCGATCCTGAGAAAGAAGTCGGAACGGTGGTCAGACAGCAGCCCGAAGCTCGTCCCGGCGAGCGCATTCGCGTCGGTGAAACAATGGATTTGTGGGTTGTTGGGCCAATTGAGTCCGATCAGTAATGTCGTTTGGGCACGATTTTAAATGCGAACTGCTTTATTTAGTCAATCAGTTATATATGTTTCTGCCAGGCAAGCTCTGTGCGGTATTTTGCTTGTTTGGTCAGTTTTAAGTACGGTAACTGCTACTGCCCAAACCTTAAACCTGCCTTTTTTCGAGGATTTCTCCACGGCGTCTGGCCGGCCGGGTATTGATACGCCTGACCCATCCCGCTGGCAGCCCGGTAGTGGCGTGTATATTAACAACACTATGGCTATCAATCAGCCAACGGTTAACGTAGCGTCATTTGATGGATTAAGGGCTAATGGACGACCTTACGTACAAAATAGCCCGCTGTCGCAGGGATATACCGATACGTTGGCTTCACGACCAATTAATTTAGCAGGCCTGTCGGCTGCCGATTCTCTTTACATAAGCTTCTACTGGCAGATCAAAGGGCTTGGCGAAGTACCCGATCCGGGCGACTCGCTCAGTTTCCAACAGGCCGATTCGCTGACACTTCAGTTTCTGGATCGTACAGGTAACTGGAAAACCGTATGGGCAATGGCAGGCGGCCTGACCGACAATAATTTTTTTCAGGCCTTTGTTCCCATACGCGACGCTAACTATTTCCATGCTGGATTCGCTTTTCGTTTCCGTTCATTTGGGCGGGAATCCGGACCATTCGATACATGGCACATCGACTACATTTATCTGAATCGAGGGCGTTCAATAAACGACAGGTTCATAAAAGACGTAGCGATGCGGCAGGCAATTACTCCGTTTTTTAAGCGATATACGGCTATGCCATTGTCGCAGTACGTAGTGAACCCAGCCGCCGAAACCGCCGATTCTGTAGCTTCAGATATAAATAACCTATTTAATAATTTCAACTTTACGACTTTCCGTTTTACCGTACGCGATGAAATTTCTGGAAGTACTGTTCAGAATAATCCACAAACAAATTCCGTCTTAATTCCATCCCTTAGCTCACAGCGCAAGGCGGCAAGAGTTAACCCTGTGCTGAGTTTGGGCTCAGCCACAAGAGCCCGACTAAGATACACATTTGATTTACTGACGACAGATGATCAGAACCCATCGATTCCGGGCGTAAACCTGCGTCGGAACGACACCATCTCGTCAGTGGCGGTTCTTGATGATTACTATGCATACGACGATGGTACGTGGGAATATGCGCAGCAGATTCGGCAGCGCGAACAGATTGCCATCCGATTTGTGGTAAACAAACCAGATGCTTTGACGGGCGTAAGAGCCTGTATTGTTCCGTTTACGACGAATCAGACGGGACAGTCGTTTACGATCAATATTTATAGTAACAATGGTGGTCGGCCCGGTACGGTTATTCATCGTCAATCCTTCACGACTCAGTATCCGGCCTATCGGAATGGTTTTGTTGATTTCCCTTTCAATAAAAGTGTATCTGTGAGAGATACGTTTTATGTTGGCTATCAACAGGTTAATAGCAGCGATACTACGTATTTACGGCTAGGTTTTGATAAAAACAGCCCATTTGGCTCAAATATCTTCTACAACAGTGGCACTAACTGGGAGCAAAACCTTTCGTCGCCCTCTCTGAATATTCAGGGAGCCTTTATGCTACGTCCGGTAATGGGGGGGAAGCCTGATACAATTGTGACGGCTACGCCTGAACCTGAACCGCTGATGCCACTTCAGGTGTACCCTAATCCTACCTCGGGGCTGATTCGTTGGAATGAGCCACGTCTGACACGGATAGAAGTTATTGGCACCAGCGGACGGCTCTTGCTCACACTTGAACCTACACGTGGTCAACAAACGTTAGATCTGAGTCATCTATCTGACGGTATTTATTTAATCCGGCTCACGGCTGACCAACGATCAGCTGTACAAAGGATTATTATACAGCATTAACTATCCCTGATAAACGCTTTTTTGTTAGAAAAACACACGTTGAGGGTTATCGACTAAATCACTAAGGACTATCAACTAATTATGGACATTACCGTACAGGAGCTAAAAGATCGGCTCGACAAAGGAGAAAAATTGAATTTGATTGATGTTCGTGAGCCAAATGAGTACGAAGACGACAATATCGGTGCTACGTTAATCCCGCTCGGCGATTTGCAATACCGTCTGGATGAACTAGATGGCCTGCAGGACGAGGAAGTAATCGTACATTGTCGTTCAGGTAAACGTAGTGCTACGGCTCAGCAGATCTTGGAAGAAAATGGATTTAACAATGTCCGCAACGTAATAGGCGGAATGCTGGCTTATCGAGCTCAATAAATGGATGAAGTATGATATACGAATCAATGATGCAACAATCGTATATCATACTTCATAAGCCAGTTTAAGTATCTGATCCTCATCGTTTGGGTGAAACCATCGGTAATTCCCCTGGTTTCGAAACCACGTGAGCTGGCGTTTAGCATAGCGTCGGGAGTTGCGCTTGAGCAGCCGTACCATCTCATCATAATCGTATTCGCCAGCTAAGTAGGGAAAAACCTCCTGATAACCAACCGTTTGTAGCGCTGATAAAGATTGATAGGCCATTAGGGAGCGCACTTCATTGATCAATCCGGCAGCAAGCATGGCATCCATACGGGCGTCAATTCGAGCGTACAACTCTTCGCGCGGACGTTCCAAAGCTACCAACACCGACCGAAATGGTCGGTGAGCGGGTTGTTGTCGGCGGAAGGATGAATACGGCTGCCCCGTTGCCAGACATACTTCTAAAGCGCGCGTCACCCGGACCGGATTTTGTAAGTCAGCCGACTGAGCATACACAGGATCTAGTTGATGTAACTCAGCCTGAAGTACAGCTAATCCTTCCTGCTGTAAACGAGCAAACAGGTGTTCACGTAGTGCAGGCTCAATTGCAGGCATATCGTCAAGGCCAAAGCACACAGCGTTGATGTACAATCCCGTTCCGCCCGACAGAATCACTACGTCTTTTTTTCTGAATAACTCATCCAGTACGGTAAGGCATTCGCGTTCGTATCGGCCAGCATTGACTGGATCAGTAATTGAATGAGAGCTAATGAAATAGTGCGGAATACCATCCATCTCAGCAAGCGAAGGTTTGGCTGTACCGATGCTTAGTTCACGATAAAGTTGTCGGGAGTCGGCCGAAACTACGTCCGTTTCAAGTTTTTTAGCCAACTCAACACACAAAGCCGTTTTGCCGACGGCCGTCGGTCCAGCCACAACGAGTAGTGTTTTCAATTAATAACAGACTAAGCTTTGAACATGATAATAAAGGTAATTATAGATATAGCTGTTTTCTAGAGGAGTACAATTTGTAAACCTCTATTTCAAGCGCCACTTTTAGAAATATGTTAATCTATGATAATTGAAAATAATTACATTCAAATACGTATTAATGTATAATTTTAGTGGTTCACTTAATAAAAATCAGCAGCTAGCTTTGTATGAGTTCCAGAACCACTACTCGAAAATCGATTGATAGCAGGCATTCAGTTATTAAAAAAACGTTGGAGGTTGTTGGTGGAAAATGGCGCTTGTGTATTATTTACCAATTAGGAACGGAAGTTCGGAGATATGCTGAATTGCGCCGATCAATTCCGCTAATAAGCGAAAAGATTTTGATACAGGAACTCAAAACATTAATTAACTTGGGAGTTGTTGAAAAACAGTTCATAAAGACGTTTCATCTCGAGTTGAGTATGGCCTGACAGACAAAGGCAAGAAGGTGCTGCCAATTCTGCTGAAATTGACGATAGTGGGAGAGGTTTTCCTGGAATCATAAATGGTAGAGAGGAACTCTAATTCTTCCCCGCTTTTCAGAATACTTTGAACCCGAGTGATACGGTGGCAATGCCCAGAAACCCCGTGATCTTTGTATCTTTATAAATACCTCCTACCGGAAGGGCGTAGCGAATATCGACATCTAAAAAACTAAGGGGGCTGTAACCTGCTCCAAATTCCAGCGCGTACGTAAAATCTTTTACTTCCAAATACTGCGCTACGTATTTGTTTCGCAAGTCTGTTGTGGCTGTAGTGGCTGGAATCGGAGTTTGCGGAAAACCGATACTGGAATTAGCATTAATCTGTCCACTAGCCGTGCGGGTTACCTGTGCTTTTTGAACGAAAATAAAATTCGGACCGACGGACCCACGAAGCTTGCCATCCATCCAGCGCTTACCAACAAAAATGGGTACGCTCACCGATTCCAGAACAGATTCGGATACTACATTCAGCGTAGCATTTAACAGGCCGGGCTGTACGCTGACTGGCAGCGCATTGGCAAGAGTCTGGTTCGCATTTATATCTACAGTTGTGCCGGTTTTCTGCTTTAGAACGTAGCGATTATACGTTACTTCGGCCTGCAGAAAGAAATTGCTGAAATTTTTACGCGCCCATAATCCGCCTGAGTAACCAATCCCGATCCCATTACTTTTGTTTTCTACAGCAGGAATGTCAGCCCCGTCTACTGTCTGGGCTGGAATTTTAGTGAACCCATGTGTAAAAGTGCCTCCTCCTCTGACGCCAAATTCCAGGGGTTTGGCAGGCGTGGATGTGGTTACGGTTTGGGCACTACACACCAATGTACTTACTAAAAATGATAGACTGATTACTAATTGATATAGCTTCATAATTCTATTGTTGCAGAAGTACACGGTGGTAACTAGCCGGATTGACCTGAGGAATAGTTGATCCGTACTTAGCATTGATACTCTTGATGATCTCGTTCGAGACCAGTGCATAACCGGCCGGGGTGAGGTGAATTCCGTCCATACTAAATACCCCTCCCACCAGAAAAGCAGATGAATAAGTTATTCCATTCTGGCTAAGTCCATTAGCTGAAGCAATCTGACTTAAGAAAGTATTGGGATCAACATAGGCTAACCCTTTCGCGTCGGCCTGCGTTTTTAGGATTGTATTGAATTCAGCAACTCTGGTATTTAACGTAGCAACTTCACCTGCATCCAGTACGTACTGCGTGGGTAATGGATTAGTAAGATCTATAGCGTAACGGCCAACTTTTGTACCAACATCGGTCCTGCCAAACTTGGTTAGCTCTGTCTGATTCAGGATCATGGATAACAGAAATAAATCGGTTGGTGTCGATGCTCGAGCGCCCTGGGGAGCGTCTGATGCCTGAATCGCCAAAGCTGGCAGATCGGGTGTCGCTGGAGATAGCAGCTTAATCACCCGATTAATTGTCGAGAGTGTTATCGTTCTAAAGTAAGGAGTAATTGTTACGTTTGGAACCCCAATGACAACTCCTTTGCGCCCACCTTCCGTCAGTTTATTCATCATCGCGGTATAGTTGGTGCTAAACAAAGCCGAAGCTGTTAAGGGGGTTACACCGCCCGTTGTCGCGTAAGAAAGTGCGTCATTGTTGCCCAGCCAGCAGGAAAAGAAAGTGGCACCAGCTAAATTATTGCTTACGTATTGAAAATACGTTGTTGATCGAGCGGAGTCTACATCTGGCAACAGACGTTCGAAATAGGGATTTCCAGCCGGAGAGCCGTAGCCTATCGTTAGTAAATCCGCCATTTTGATGCCCGGCACCCCCAGATTCTGGTTAGTACCGGAAAACTTTGTGAACAAAGCATTCCCCTGGCTGTTTGTTTCTCGGATAGCTCCCGGTGCTACTTGTTTTATAGCACTGAGTAACGTAGCGGGGTTCGCTGTATCAGGCACCTGCACTAACTTGATATAACCCGATCCATTGGCCTGAGCTTCGCTGAAAAGAGGCTGTATAAAATCGCCACCACCTACCGTTTTAAACTGGCCAGCCAGAATATTAGGGTAAGAATTAAGCTGACTTTCCCGGTAGAGACCTCCGTCGGCATAACCGGCTGTGAGCGAATTTCCTATCGCTACGTACCTACTGAAATCGGCACTTCCTTTGCTCGGCGTTGCTCCACTCGTACCGGCGTTTGGATCAATATCATTATTCGTACAGGCCAGTAAGCCTGCTAGTAAGGATGCGACCAGCCCCCACCGAAATCTGTTGTTGAAGTGCATTGACACGTAGCGGTGTATTGTAAGAATAGAAGATTATCCTGTAAAAAAAGAACGCAAAAATATCCTTTTTATGTGACCTATAGGGCCTTTTTACGTAAGACTTAATACGGCATGCGTAAGGCAGTTGAAACAATAGTGCAGTGAACAGGTTGTTTCAAACAAATTAAGTGGCATCTATGCCAGCCGTTTATTACATGTTTCATTAAAACATATTAAACCAATGGGTCTCTTATCATTTTTCAAAGGAGTAGGCGAAAAAATCTTCAAAAACGATGCGCCAGCTGCACCAGCTGAGGCTGAGAAAGTTGAGCCAGTACGCGCACAGGCGTTGCTTGATCACGTTAAGCAACTAGGACTTGCTTACAACAGCCTGACCGTAAAAACAAAAGGTGATACGGTTACGTTGACGGGTTCTGTTAAAACCCAGGAAGATGCTGAAAAAATTGCTTTGGCTGTGGGTAACGTAGAGGGTGTATCGGCGGTGGATAATCAACTGACTGTAGATACGCCAGCCCCCGAAGGAAAATACTATACAGTGAAATCAGGGGATTCGTTGTCGAAGATTGCTAAGGAAGTATACGGCGATCCAATGAAATACGGCGTTATTTTCGAAGCGAACAAACCAATGCTTAAGGATCCTGATCTGATCTACCCTGACCAGGTTTTGCGAATTCCGCAATTATAAGCACTCGCCAGAAAGTTAAAAAGGGATAGGGTTGTATAGTTATAAAGTGTTTTGCCTGATTGCAATCTACTTTATAACTATACAACCCTATCCCTTTTTAACTTGAAACATTCAGTCAAGTGGCCGGTTTTATTGAACGCAACTCAATGAAAAACTATGGCC
>NZ_JBMDWV010000442.1:0-7460 GCF_048594605.1 Spirosoma sp. | reverse complement strand
TTTTTCACATTGCCTTCTGGGCAATTTGCAGGCCTTTATGGAGCTTCTAAGAATGGGTATAAAATTTTGATACATAAGTTGTAGGTATCAATAACGTACTGACATACGATCCTGCTACAAGATATAGCACATACACGTTTTCTACATATAGTATAGTGCCAAACTATAATTCAGTAGGTCAAAGTATATACGCTGGCACATTACCTCAAGATCTAACAGGCTTAACCTGCACATATGGGGTATCCCCTTGATCCGGTGTTAATGCTTAACAAGTGCATTACGGTATACATCGAATCATATGTATACCGTAATGCACTTGTTATCTATATATAACGTATAATAATTTGAATATTTATTTCGTTTCATCCGAAAAATAAGCATACACTGCAATGTCTAAGAAAATAGTTTTATTTTCTCTAATGCTCATTTCTAAGGATTTGTGTGCACAATATCTAAAAGTAGATATTGGTCTTACATCAAGTAGATTTACTAATAGCAAAAATTTATCTATTCTAAAATCCAGAATCCCAAATTATTCGCTTTTTATTGGCTCGGACTATTTACAGCATAAATGGTACTATTTATCCTCTCAATTTGGATATAACGTTCTAGGTGGTAAAGATGAGGATGTGTTTATTCAAAATGAAAAAGTTATTGTAACGGAACGTCTAAAATATCTGCATTTAAACACAACCTTCAGAGCCTATAAACGCAGCTCGGGATTAAATCTATTTGCAGGTGTTGGGCCTTACGCTAATATATTAGTGGGGCCTAAACGCTTTAAGAGTGATTTGTACAGAGATTTTTATGAGTTTAAACCATTTCATTTAGGTGGTAAAGGTGAGATTGGAATAACTCAGGACATTAACAAACTTAGACTAGGTTTAGTGGGGACATACCTCATGAGCCTGACACCCGCAACAAAAAGTGATTATTTATCGCTGAATAACAATGCCTTTTCTATCACGTTTACGGCGGGATACCACCTTCGTTAGCATTTAATGATCCAGATGGCATTGGCGCTCGGCTTTGGTGTCGAAGATGTTGCGGTCGTGCCAATCCGGGGTTTCTCTGGTCGGCTGGCTGATAATAAAGGTGGAGATGGTCACGTTATGCCCACCTGTCAAGGTCATCTTTTTGTAAGTCCGGGTGTGTTCGGTGGTACGGAGGCATCGCCCAGAAACGAGTACGTAATGCCTGTCGTGCAAGGCATCGCTTTGGTCAGTTCAGGCGTCGAATCTTCAGTTTTGCCACTGGCCTCGGTCAGCATCATGGCGGTACGTTTCCAGGTGCCTACTACGTTCTGTGCCTGTGCGGATGCGTACGAGAATATCAGCGTAATCAGGAGGATAACTATAGACGATTTCATGGCTTAGAGTTTGTGGTAGGTGTAGGTCAGGATATTTTTTTTGTACGGCCCAACTTTAGTTGCATCCACGCTCAGATGCATAATGGCAAAATCGCTGCCGCTGATGGGGTTAGACGCTTCAATGTTATACGTTAACTCTCCGGTTTGCCCCAGCTCTTTGGCCAGTTTCCGCTCTTCATCACCGATGATTGTCAACGTACCCACATCAATATTTTTCCCATCGAGACGGGTGACATTCAGTTCCCAGCGTACCTCACGGCTTTCCATAGCTCTACCGGGATTGGTGTTTCCAGTGGCCTTAAGCCGACCATCACTGAAAAATTCCCAAATGATGATCGTACCATTGCTCTTGAGTTCTGGCCCCGTGTTTTTAACCGTTCCATTGTGCTCGGTGATCTCATAATTGGCGCGTATTGCTTCCCATTTCCCAATCAGGGTTTGCATATGGACCGGCTTCGGATCGTCTTCGTTTTTGCTGCCGCAACCCGCTCCCGAGTTGCCAAACAGAACCGCCACTAACAGGCTGTAGGCGAGGTATTTTCTCATGATTGTATGCGCGAAAAATGAATGGTTATTTTTTTATCGTAGCGCGGATCAGCGCTGTTTGAATAGCTCGAGCCCGTATTGGTTGTGAACGTAAAGGCTAGCGTCAGCGTCAGATTTTGGCCCTGCTACATACCGCCTTTGAGAGATGAGTGCAGATTGAAATTGTTACGTATCGTGCTGATTTCATTACTGGTCGAGAATTGAATGACGTTGAGTTGATGCCCATCTTCAGTCAGTACGTGCCCACTGAATTGGTAATCTTCCTTACCCCGCGAACTGGTTACCGTAGCGAATCCAGCGAATCGTTTTTTATCCGTTCGGGTGCCCAAACCGCTACGTTTGCGTGTGCGTCGGCTCGCTTTTTGGGCTCGTTCTTCGTCGGTCATGGGTGGCTGGATTGTGAGCCGGATGGTCTTTGCTACGTTGTTCGGATCACGAAATTCGCCCTGCCACGTACCAACCAACAGTTGAGCGGTTTCATCCCGGCTGTAGGCCCACGGTCGGTCTTTCAGGTCATTGGCGTAGCTTAGGTTGTAGTTACATTCATACACGCCCCAACTCACGCCCATCAGAATAAGTAAGGTCAGTAAAATTCGGGTGCCTTTGTTCATCGGGAATATTTGTTACGCCACAAGGCCGTATTTGTCAATGATAGGCTGCCGTTTTTCGGGAAAACCAACCATTCCAAATTTCTGCTGGAGATCCTTGTACATGGTCCGTATTTCTGGCGAGTCCATAGCCAGACCGCGCGTTTTAGCTAACGCAGGAATGGTATGAATAGAAGCTTCCAGATAGTCTTCAAAGGGTTGCTGAAAATAGCAGTCGATTCCAACGGCAGGTTTATCGGTAGCGTTCCAGAACGTATGCACAATACCACGCGGACGCAGGTGCCATCCACCCGCCTGCACCTGATATTCCGTATCGCCAACCAATACCGTTATGGTACCTTCCACTACGTACATCAATTCATCGAGCGCTTTGTGAAGGTGCGGAGCCGGACCCATTTTTTTGGGGGCTATGGCAAATTCAACGCAGGAAAACTGCCCGTTGGTCTGGGTTTGCCGAACGCGGGTTCTGGTATTCAGCCCAAACGGACCGGGCTGCAAAGGCTCTACGGGTGGTAGATAAAAGGGTTTCAGTGGAAGATCCACTGTTGACTGTGCTGACAGATTAATGGGCATAATGCCGGAAAGCAGACCGACAATAGCTGAAGCAGAAAGAAAATTACGACGTTCCATAGATGGCTATTTTGAGTGTAGTTGACTGACAACAGGTTATTTTCCGGCATTGTAAATGCTCATTAGAAGCGCCTTGCTGATACGTTGGCCCGCTTTTTTGCCCAGATGCCCCTGCCCGTCGCCATCCACGCCGTTTACGTCGGATGGGTCGGTCGTGCTGGCGCGATTGTCGGGGCAGATGCGCGGTACGTTGTTCTGCTGGCAGGTACCCTCGTTGGTCTCGATAGCCTGTAGATCAAAAATGACATCAGTGCTTTTGAACGTATCTTTCATCCACTGCGCTACGTTCGCTTTGGCCGCATTGCCTTCTTCGGCGGTAGTTGAATACACCAGTGGGGGCGTTACGTGCACGAATCGAAGTCCCGGAATATGCTGGCGGAGTTCATCCACGAAGGTTTTGTAGGCCGTTTTCACCTGCTCGCGATTGCTGTCTAGAATGTCGGCGTACCCAAATTTGAAGATGGCAATCTTGAGTGTGGCTTTGCTACGTAGTGCGGCTTCTCTGAAAACCCGGATTTTCTCATACGGATCGCCGTTTGGAATGCCTCCCACGTCCACAAAAATGCCCCCGCGAAGTCCCTTTCCTTCGGTACCTTTATCGACCCGATCGGTTGAACCGAAATACTCGAACGTAACACCGTTGGCTTTGGCACCTTCTTCCAGATCCTGGCCGACGGACTGATGCAGAAACAGCGTATTCCAACTCTTGATACGTTCTTTTTCAGACGCGGCCAGTGTATCCCACGCATCAATGTCCGACAGCCCCACTACGCCCGGCTTCCCATTGCCCAAATTGGTAGATCCCGGTGTGGATGCACCCGGTGTGGATGGATTTGATGGGGTGCCATCGTTCGGGTCGGGTTGAGGGTCGGTAGAAGGGCTGCTACAACCAACAATCAGGAGGAATAACAGGAGCTTTTTCATAGCGACATTCGGCGTTGACAGAAGCGAAACTGCTTTGTCTGACTAACTCCTGCAATGGCTTCTCGACAAACGACCGTTTGAATCGACTAACGACCGTTCACTTTGAGCCAACGGTTGATTTGTTGCCTGGAAATCACATACATTTGGGTAACTGACTGGCTGATAATGTCACGAAACACCCACTCCTGTATTATTGTCGATGACAACGAAATAGACCGACTAACGGCACTGGCTCATGCGCGTCAGTACCCGATTCTCGACGTAGTGAGTGTGTTTGAGTCGGCTACGGAAGCGTTGCCGTTTCTCCAAAATCGGTCGGTCGACGTAGCATTGCTCGATGTCGATATGCCGGGCTTGAGTGGGCTCGAACTGCGGGCGAATCTGATGCAGATTCCGGTTTGCGTGTTTATTACGGCCTATCCCGATTATGCTGCCGATAGCTTCGCGGTCGACGCGTTCGATTATCTGGTGAAACCCATCCGGGCCGAACGCTTTGGCCATACGATGAACCGTATCGAACGATTTTTTGACCTGACTCGAAAAGCGCATTTGTTCGACCTAAGTTTGGGCGCCGATACGGTGTTTATCAAGGACGGCCATCAGCAGATCAAGCTCAACCTACATGAAATTGTCTATTTGGAGGGGCTGAAAGATTATACCCGTATCGTTACGTCCATGCATCAGTACACGGTGCTGTCGTCTATCGGCAATCTGTTACAAAACCAACCGTTTCAGTCGTTTCTACGTATCCACCGGAGCTACGCTGTGCAGCGGCATTTCATCGATCGGGTCGATGCGCAACACGTTCACGCTCATCAGTTTAGGTTGCCAATTGGACGTAGCTATCGGTCGACGCTGGATTCGATAGGATTCAATACGTAACTTATTCTGAAAATCCGACCCGTAGTGAGCCATATATTGACCTTTCTACTGTTGTTTTCGATACCTGCCCTCGCCCAAAAGCAGGGTCGTGCGCTTATCGATTCGCTGGTGGCCGAACTACCCAAAGCGGGCAATGATACAGTGAAAGGGCGGTTGTATCGCGTGATTGCTGACGAATCGTTTTTTGTCAACGTCGATCAGGCGCTACAGTATAGCAAACTGGGTTTGCTGCATACCACCCGCATGAAGTGGGATCGGGGCATCGGCGTATTCAATTCGTATATCGGTCGATCGTACAGCGACAAAGGGAATTACGACTCGTGCCAATATTATTTTTTGAAAGCGATTGCGATCTATAAACGGCTGGGCGATACGTGGAATCTGGCCAGTACGACCAACAATCTGGGTGTAGCCGAACAAAATATCCGTTCCAATTATCCAGCCGCTACGCGCTACTATTTCGAAGGGCTGAAACATGCTGAAACCACTGGCGACAACTACCTGATTGGTCTTTGCCTCGACAACGTATCGGAGATTTACCGGATTCAGAAAAACTTTCCGAAGGCGCTGCAATTTGGCGAACGGGCGCTCGCGCTACGTTACAAGCAACGCAATCCCGACATCAACGCCCGGCGCGAACTGGCCGTTGCCCTGAGTAGTATGGCGGCCCTGTATACGCAGATGGAAAATTGGCCCAAAGCGCGCCAGTACGGTTTTCAGGCATTGGCCGAACAGCGGAAAGTGGATAACCGCGAAGGACTGGCCAAAACCTACGGTAACCTGGCGACGGCGATGCAAAACGATTATGGCCGAAAAATCGACTACGCTCTGAAAGCCAAACAACTCTGGGATAGCATCAACCCGCGTCACCTCGATGCCGTCAGTAATCAGGCTAACCTGGGCGTTGCTTATCTGGATCTGGTACGTTCTGATACGTTGAATAAAAGCCCCATTCAGCCCAGTAATCGAATGGCCCGGCTACGTTTGGCTGAGAAATACCTGATCGAAGCCATTCGGCTCAGCGTCGATAAAGGCGAGATTGGCGATCAGGCTCATTTTCGGGCAAATCTGGCTGAACTACAGGTGCTGACGGGCAATTACAAAGGTGCTTACGAAAATTTCAGAGCGTACCAGGCCGTACAGGATTCGCTGTATTCACAGGAAGCTAAAAACAAGATTGCTCAGGTAGAGGGCCAGCGTGAAATCGAACTGCGCGACAAACAACTCCAGATCAATCAATTAACCATTGCCGGACAGAAACGTCAGCAACTGGCCTTACTGGTAGGGGTTGGGTTGTTGCTCGTTATCGGGTCGCTGCTTTACTGGCAAAGCCGAACCCGCAAACGTACGAACACTACGTTGCTGCAGCTGAACCAGGAGCTCGACGAAGCCAATCAGGTGAAAACCCGATTTTTTGCCATCCTGAGCCACGATCTGCGTAGCCCGATTGCCAACCTGATTAGTTTTCTGCATTTGCAGCGTAGCAGTCCCGATCTGCTCTCTCCCAATCAGGCGGCTCACCATCAGCAAAAAATTACGGAAGCCGCCGAAGGGCTGCTCGATACGATGGAATCGATGCTATTATGGAGCAAAAGTCAGATGCAGCAGTTCAAGCCCAACGCAAAAGAGATTCCCGTCGAAACGCTGTTCGGCTATCTGCAACGGTTCTTTGCAGGTGTAACGCAGGTAACGTTTACATATGAAAATCCCGACGGATTACGCATAACTTCCGATGAAGATTACCTCCGCGCTATTATGCAAAATCTCACGAATAATGCCGTAAAAGCCCTCAGTAGCCAGCCCAACGCGCAAATTAATTGGCAGGCTCGGTTCGAAAATGGTCACGTAGTGCTGCGTATTCGCGATAATGGCCCCGGCATGTCGGAGAGTCAACTACAGGCGCTGTACAAAAGCGATACAGCCATTAGCGGAAAAAGTGGCCTTGGACTGCATCTTATCCGCGATCTGGCCCGAGCGATTGCCTGTCAAATCAGCGTCTGGTCAGAACCAAACAATGGTACAGAGTTTCGGCTGGCGTTTGCTGGCAAATAGCGTAGAGTCAGGTTTTTTGACTGCCACACTATTTGCTTCAAAACACTACGTTATACGCTCAGAATTTTTACCATCCGGAGCAGGTCTTCGCTAATCGGCTTCGGTAGGCGGATTGTATCCCGGAAAGGCGTATAAACCAGCTCATTATTGACTATGCCCGCCATTACGTTTTTTTCGCCATTGATAAGACCTTCCAAGGCGCCTAATCCTAAACGACTGGCCAGAATCCGGTCGTAGGCAGTTGGAATGCCTCCCCGCTGAATGTGCCCAAGTGTCGTTACGCGCATGTCTATTTCAGACTGAACCTGCTGGCGAATTTTTTCGGAGATTTCAACGGCATTGCCTTCTTCCTCTCCTTCGGCAATGACAACAATGGAAGATGATTTCTGACGGCTCCATCCCGATTTCAAGGCTTCGACAACCTCTGAAATTGGCGTCAGGACTTCTGG
>NZ_JBMDWV010000441.1:0-4786 GCF_048594605.1 Spirosoma sp. | reverse complement strand
TAAAACGCCCGAATTATTAATACTCCTCGTCTCAATCGGAACGATTTGTGAGAATAAATGCAACGGGATTTATTAGATAACTCCCGTTGCATTTATTCGCTTAGCAATTGATTTTAGCCAAATTTCATAAGGTCTGTGGCTGTTGCAGAGACCAGTATGCTACTTTTAAAGCTCCGTTGATCCAATTTCATTAGCTATCTTATAGCACCTATTTGACTGGTAAACCCGGCTCTCTAGCATAAACCAGACTATTGCGACAGCTACGTAGTTTATATTAAGAAACTTTTACAATCAACCTATCTTAACCGTCAGCAACGAAACTGGTAAAAAGTAGAAGCTGTAAGGTTGAGTAAATTAATGCCCGACAACTGCCTACTTTGGTAATCGTTCGCGGAAGTAACCGTACAGCCACGTACCAGCAACAGCGCTTAGCAAAGTGACACCGACGACTACAAACCCACTGCCGATCTGAGCAAACAGAGGACCTGGACAGGCTCCGGTAATGGCCCAGCCTAGGCCGAATAGCAGGCCACCGTAAATCTGTCCTTTCTGAAATTTTTTTGGTGCGATGCTAACCGTTTCGCCCTGCAAAGTTTTGATGGTAAAGCGTTTGATAAGCCATACCGAGAGCATACCAACCAGAACGGCACTACCAATCACCCCGTACATATGAAACGAATCGAGACGGAACATCTCCTGAATACGAAACCAGGATATTATTTCTGCCTTGACGAAGACAACGCCGAAGGCTATGCCAACAACCATGTATGTCAAGTTAGCCCATCCACTATCGGACTTGGCTTTCATAACTGACCGTTCGCACACGGTTGTCGATCTATCGGAAAAATGACTCTTTTTTGTTGATTCTGCTTGCATAACGCTGTGGGTCGTTTAGTTAACAAGTTTGAAAATCAGGGGTAGTAGCAGATGCGTCATCATAAAGCCGCCAACCATGAAGCTGATGGTGGCTACTAAAGACGGCCATTGCAGGTTCGATAAGCCCATAATCGCATGGCCTGATGTGCAACCGCCCGCCCAGCGGGTACCAAACCCGACCAGCAGCCCGCCGATCACAAAGAAAAATAGCCCTTTTAGCGTGAACAGGTTAGACGGGTCGAACAAATCGGCGGGCATCAGCCCCGAGAAATCCCGAATCCCAAGTCCCCGTAGTGCCGTTTCGGTAGCGGGGGCTATCGTAAATTTATTGGGATTCGATAGAAAGGAGGTGGCGATAAATCCACCAATCAGTATTCCCGCAACAAAGAATAGATTCCAGGACTCTTTCTTCCAGTCGTAGGTAAAAAAGGGAATGTTTGCTGGTAGACAGGCCGCGCAGATGTGCCGCAGTGACGAAGAAATACCGAACGACTTATTACCAATTAGCAGCAAGGCAGGCACGGTAAGGCCTATCAGCGGCCCGGCAACGTACCAGGGCCAGGGTTGACGAATTAAATCAATGAAAGTCATATGTTCGTTAGCAAAACGGGTCTTGAAAGTAAACACACTGCACAATCGTTTTGTCCGGGTAAGAGGAGTGACCTAATTACAGCACTGTTTCGGCGGGTTCAGTCACGACTGCATTTCCCTTTCCAGCCCACTCGTTCATGCTGGGCGAATAGTTCATTACGTTCGTGAAGCCGTTGCGAATCAGTAGCGAATAACCGATAGTGGCCCGGTCACCACCCTGGCAGTAAATGACGACCGGCTTTTCTTTACTGATCTCATCCAGATGCTGAGGCAGTGTGCCCACGAAAATGTTCTCGGCACCCTCGATGTGCCCGCTTTTATAGTCATAAGCACCGCGCAGATCAATCACTTGCGCATCACCGCGTTCCAGATGGGTTTTGACCGTGTCGATGTCAATGATATTGGCACGTTGCAGCTCGATGCCCAGCGTGCTTACGTCGTCAATAAACCCATAAACGTTATCCAAACCGATACGCATCAGTTTACGAGTCAGCTCGTCGATTTGCGACTCATCGGCCACCAGCATAAACGGCTCCTCATAGCTCATGAACCAGCCCATCCAGGTAGCAAAAGCATTATTGCCCTGAATGTTGAGGCTACCCGGTACAAACCCGTTGGCAAAAGCCGCCTTGTTACGCGTGTCAATCAGCTTGATCCCTTTATCCAGTGCGTCTTTGACTTCTTTGGCGGTAAGCTTCTTTTGCGAAGGCACCTGCGTGAGCAGCGGACGATCCACCTTATTTAGCTTTTTCATCGTGGCGAAGTAAGTCGGCGGTTCGGGCTGGTCAGCCAATAAATAGCTGACGAAGCCTTCAGGGTCGTATTTGTACCCAAACGCCCAGTTGCGGATTTTCTCGTAGCCAACCGTCGTACTGGGTAAGGCCCCCAAGGCTTTGCCACAGGCTGACCCCGCCCCGTGGCCCGGCCACACCTGAATGTAATCGGGTAAGGCGTCGAACTGCTGAAGTGAGGCAGACAACTGATGAGCACCGGCCTCCTGTGTGCCCCTCAGACCAGCGGCTTTCTCCAGCAGATCGGGGCGGCCAACATCGCCCACAAATACAAAGTCGCCCGTAAAGAGCATGACCGGTGCCGACGTTACGGGTTTATCGGTTAGCAGGAAACTGATACTCTCCGGCGTATGGCCCGGTGTATGAAGCACAGCCAGTGTCAGGTTACCAACCTTAAGTACGTCGCCGTTTGTCAGACCAACGTGCTCAAACGCATACTGCCAGTCGGGGCCACCTTCGTCGGATAGGTATAAGGTGGCTCCGCTCAGCGCGGCCAACTCCCGCGAACCCGACAGAAAATCAGCGTGAATATGCGTTTCGGTAATGTGCGTGATTCGAAGGCCGTTCTGTTTGGCAAGGTCCAGGTACGTATCGACGTCGCGTTTAGGATCAATGACGATCGATTCGCCCGTTTTCTGGCAACCAATCAGGTAGCTGGACTGTGCCAGCGTTTTGTCGAAAATATGTTGAAAAAACATAACGATGTGTTACTTGAGAAGTAGTAAATGAATACCCAAAGGTATCCAGTGAGTAATCAGCGATCCGTGACTTTTATCACGCAGCCCATCTTATAAAAAAACCTCCCGGCCAAGGATGTAAATACCCATGATAAGCACAAACCAGCCAAACGCTTTTTTGAGTTTTTGACTCGGTATAAACTGTGCCAGATAGGTGCCCAGCAGGATGCCCAAGACCGCCATGGCCGTGAACCTCAACAAGAATGGCCAGTCGATCGTCATGTTCGTGGTCCCCCCCCAGAAACCAGTCAGCGTGTTTGTCGCAATGATCAGCAACGATGTACCTACCGCCATTTTCATGGGTAGACGGACCAGTAGAACCAAAGCCGGTATGATTAGAAAGCCACCACCAGCGCCAACAATACCGGTCAGCAGACCTACCAGCATACCGTTAAGCGTAATAAGGGGCCAGTTGAACGTCGCTGGACCTGTCAGCGTTTGATCGGATGTTTTTTTATCCCGAATCATACTGATCGACGCAGCCAGCATCACCAGGGCAAAAATGATCATGATCGCCACAGACTTGCTCAAGGTAAATGAAGCGGTAGAAAAGATGGGGTCCGGTATAGTAGGTATCAGGTATTTCTGGGTCAGGTAGACGGCCAGAAAAGAAGGAATGGAGAATAGCAAAGCCGCCTTGTAGCTGACCTGCTGGTGCCGCATATAGTTGACTGAACCAACCAGCGACGTGGTGCCGACCACAAACAGGGAATACATAGCTGACGTGACCGGGTTGAAGCCCAGCAGGTACACCAGCACGGGGAGCGTCAAAATGCTACCACCGCCCCCAGTCAATCCCAGACTGACGCCAATAAGGATGGATGCCAGAAAACCCATTAGTTGCAGATACGTCATGCTCACTTAATTTTTAAGCGAAATACGACTCCGGCTCCAAGGACTTCCGTGATAAATGTTACAAAGGAGAAATAATTAGGCCAACATGGTTATTTTGTTACGCGTCAATTTAATGTAGCCACGCTTTTCGAGCTGCTTCAGCAGGCGAGATATAACCTCGCGGGACGTAACAAGTTCCTGCGCAATTTCTTCGTGGGTAATGGACAGTACACTACACTGGCAGTTGGTAATCTTTTTTTGTAAATAGGTTAGTAACCGCTCGTCCAGCTTGTGAAAAATAATGTCATCAATGGTTGTCAGCAGGCTATCAAACCGCTTCTGATAGGTTTGAAAAACGAATTGTTTCCAGGTCGAAAAGCGGCCCATCCACTCATCGACTTTGTCAAATGGAATCAGGATTAGTTCGGTTTCCTCCTCCACGACTGCGGTGATTTCGCTTCGTTTACTGTTCAGACAACATGTCAGCGACATCGCACAGGCATCCATCCCGCCTAGATAATAGAGTAGCGCTTCCCGCCCTTCGGAGTCAGGGCGCAGCACTTAAACCGATCCCTTGATGATAAAGGGAACTGCACGGATATACTCGCCTGGCCGAATCAGGTATGAACCGACCGCTGCCGTTTTGTACTGACCTACTTCTGCCAGCTCCTCAATAAGTTTGTACTCGAACTGATCCTTGATAATCTCGTGTAAATGATCGACTGACAGTCTCATAGGTTACCCCTTGGAAATGGTTGCGCTGCTACAACATGGTAAAACAACGTCATTGTACCAACTTATCTAGGTGTGTAACAAGTTTGAGGGTATAGATAGTTGGAATCGAACCTATTTTCTACGACCCTGCTATGGCAAACTTCGTTTTGATAGATATCTGGGTGGTCAAGCTTATCAATATACAAGTAAAAGCCTATCCATTTTGTTGTATAATCAGTATGC
>NZ_JBMDWV010000440.1:0-12653 GCF_048594605.1 Spirosoma sp. | reverse complement strand
GGCTTTGTTGGCGTTACAAATTTTCCGGAACCGTTCAACGCTGTTACGCATGCCCTCGCCATCAGCGGATTTACGTCTCACTTTAATATTGCCAGTAAACAGGACTCTCTGGTGTGGGCACCCACGGCCAATGTTATGCTTAACCGGCAAAAGATAAATGAAAATCTTTTCGATCCTGCTCTGATTATCAGTGGCGAGGATGTTGATTTTCTAGCCAGAAACAGCCTGCAGTTTAATGAAAAATACATCAGCGTTCCCAAAGCTCTGGCTGTGCACCCATGGTGGAATAACGGAGATGTACAGACCAACCGAATGTTCAGATACGGCTTGGGAGCCAGTCAGATCGCTGCTAAAGAGCCCGTAAAATCGTATACGTATCGGGATTTTACCAATACCGTAGAATCGATGCTGCTGCTCATTCTTGTCCTGCCAATTGCCTTATTTACAGGGAATGGATACGTAGTTGCTACCTTGATGATCGCCTTAATTTTCCTGGATTTTGTGACAGGCTGGTTACGAGCCATTAGTGTTGGTAAAACATATTCGCTGGCCGTTGCCTGGCAATTATTATGGACAAAAAGCTGCTTTCAGCTTGGCTATTTAGTTAATTCGATAGCTCAGAAGCGAATAAGCGGATTTGCCGAACGAACCGAACTAGGTTTCACAAAACCCCATCCTTCGCCATTTCGATTGAATCGCTGGAAAATAGTCAGAATTCTGCTCCTTATTTTACTGACCGCTTTTTTATTAATTGATACGTAGTGGTCAACGACTGGTCAGGCCCGCCGATGAGCGTACTACGTCTGAAGTCGTTACGTATAATTTTCCTGATAGCTAGCGTATCCCTGCGGGCAATACCAGATGCCTTGACTCAGTGTATTTTTGTAAATGACGTAATTGATATTTTCGCGTTTTCGATCGTGAAAAGGATGGTGTAAATGATAGCAGACAGCCATCATTTTTATTTTCTTCTGGCTCAAGCCTAGATTGATAAATCGAGCGGCCAATTCTATGTCTTCATGACCCCAGCCTTTGATTTCGTTGTTGTAGCCATTGACACGAACAAAATCATCGTGCCAGAAAGCGCAGTTACAGCCGCTTACGTTATCGGAACGTTTACTCTTTTTGACGAAGAATGGAGCCAGAACCGGAATACGTAGCATGTTGATTCTGTTTCGAATACCCTGCGAAAAAATAGATACTCCCTGGAATAAACCAGACTTTAATTCCTGCTTGCTTCTTTGCTCAGATAGCATAACGCGGCTGCCCCGGATGTAATAGCCCCGTTCGGCAGTCCGGATATGATCCTTGATAAAATTTCGGTGAAGAACAATATCGCCATCAACCTGTACAATGTAATCGCAGGTTGTGCCGGCTATAGCCAGATTCAGGATGAGCGTCTTCTGAAACCCATTATCCTCGTGCCAGAAATGCTTGAGCGGCACCGGAAAGTTAACCTTGAAATCATCGATTAAGGCTTTTGTCGAATAATCAGAACCATCATCTGCAATGATTACCTCATCGGGAAGAACCTGCTGTTGTAACACACTTTCCAGAACAAGTTTTAAGGCTTCTGGCCAGTTATAAGTGGCTATTACCAAGGCCACGGATATTTTTTTCGCCATTTAGTTGGATATATTTATCAATGCCCGAAACACAGCAAGAACAGTTCGTATGAATGGTTTGTTTTAGTAACTGTTCATTCGTGCTAAGGTTATACTTCGAGTTCTCTTTATGATATAAGTGAAAAGCAAGTCCTCCTAATTTAAGAAAACGTTTCTCTTTGCCCGCATTTAGTAGCCTGGCTACGAATTCTTTATCTTCAGGACCCCAGCCGCTAAAGTCTTCGTTGTACCCGTTTACTTCAATGGCATCTTTTTTCCAGAAAGCCATGTTGCACCCGTGAATTTCATAGCGCTCATCGCCTTTATTCTTGTACGACGTAGCAAACAATGGCCACAACAACGGGACCCGGAATGCACTGAAAAGGTTGCTTGTCCCTTTACTGAATAAGCTAATATTTATGTTATGAGTACGTATTACTTCTTTTGAGCTGGCTTCATCAATATAGATTCGGCTGGCTCTCACAAAAGAATTTGCACGGGCAAAACGCAGGTGATCGCTGATAAAATAGGGATGCATCAGAATATCGCCGTCAACCTGAACAATGTAATCGCCTTTAGCTGCTGCAATGGCTTTGTTACGTATATGGGCCAGTCTGAATCCCAGATCTTCATGCCATATGTGCGTAACCGGAATAGGTGATTTTTGCCGAAAATCATCAATAACCTTCTTTGTAGCTTCCCCTGATCCATCATCCGCAATAACAATCTCGCCTGGCAACTCTCGTTGGTTAAGAGTACTCTCAAGACAGACCGATAAGGCTTCTGGCCAGTTATAAGTCGAAATAATCAGGGAACAGGATGGAGGCATACGTAATGATGTTATGTGCTGGTAGTTAGCTATCTTATAAGCTTAGGCGTTATCAGGCGTAGCCAGATTAGTTTATTGATAGAAATCCCTGTTTATTAGAACGAACACTAGACGAATTTATGTTTAAGCCTTGTTTCTATAAGCGTATGCCTTTGAATTGTATACAGGTCAGCTAATTACCTACGTTATTGAAAAGCCGCGCAGGCTTTTCAGAAATACAACAGACTATAAAATTATATAGTAGCTAACCCGCCTGACTTTTTGTCTTACTTTTAAATCCTGGCTGGAAAGATGCTAATAAAATCCTCGGAAACAGAGCGTAGTGTTCATTTGCGGCAAACAATGTTGGAATTTTACAAAGAAATATAGTTTAAATGAAGACTTATTTTCGCCTTTTATCCTTTGCGAAACCTATAGAAAAATATGCTATACCTTATATATTTTTCACGTTATTCTCCATCATTTTTAGTACACTCAACCTTGCTTTATTAGCTCCTCTTTTAACGACTCTTTTTAAGCAAAATGCTGATCATGAGGTAGTCACAAAGCCAGAGAATACGTTAGATGTATTCAAATATTTTAATTATTATTCAAACTGGGCTAATGTACACTGGGGGACATACAATACATTAAAACTTGTTTGCTTAACCATCCTTATTTCCGTATTGCTGGGCAATATTTTTCGCTATCTGGCCCAGCGAGTTATGGAAAATCTGCGTATTCATACATTACTTAATTTGCGTAGAGCCGTTTTCAAAAATATAATGAATTTACACATCGGCTATTTCAGTAATGAACGAAAAGGAGATATTATTTCGAAAGTTGCCTCTGATGTGCATGTCGTACAGTATTCAGTGACTAGTACGCTGGAAGTCGTATTTAAAGAGCCATTAACGTTGCTGACGTATCTGGTAATGTTATTTCTTATTTCGTTTAAACTGACATTAGCCTCCATACTGATTATTCCTATTTCGGCTTTTATAATATCAAGAATTATCAAGCGGCTAAAACAACAGGCGGCAGCTGCTCATCAATCGCACGGCGTTATGATCAGCTATCTTGATGAAGCATTGAGTGGGATTAAAATTATCAAAGCCTTTAATGCGGTTGATTTTATAACGAATCGATTTGATACGGAAAATATTAACTATTCGAAAATTATTCGCCGGATGGCGAAGCGGCAGCAATTAGCTTCACCTGTTTCTGAATTTTTGGGCGTACTGATGGTCGTTAGCATTGTGTTGTACGGCGGATCATTGGTTATCGCCGATCAGGGTGATTTAAAAGCGGCTGAGTTTATCGCTTATATCGCTCTCTTCTCGCAGATAATGCGGCCAGCCAAAGCTATTTCTGATTCATTCAGTAACATCCATTCGGGCATTGCCGCCGGAGAACGTGTTTTGACGCTTATCGATGAAAAGCCCCAGATTGTTGATGCGCCTAACGCATTAGTAGTCAATGATTTCACTAACTCGATAAAACTGGAAAACGTTACGTTCGGATATAATGAAGGGGACGTATTGCACGAGGTAAACCTGACAATTCCAAAAGGAAAATCGGTGGCACTGGTAGGGCCTTCTGGTGGTGGAAAATCAACGCTCATGGATTTACTTCCACGGTTTATTGAGCCTAGATCGGGACGTATTCTGCTGGATGGAAACGATATTCAATCGTTGAATACAAATTCGCTTCGGGCACTCATGGGAATCGTCAATCAGGAGTCGATTTTATTTAACGATACGATTTTTAATAATATCGCTTTCGGAAAACCTGATGTTACGTTACAGGAAGTGGAAGCAGCCGCTAAAATTGCGAATGCTTACGACTTTATAAGGGCTACAGCGAATGGTTTTCAGACCAATATCGGTGATCGTGGAACAAAGCTTTCGGGCGGACAGCGACAACGTATTTGTATTGCAAGGGCTGTGCTGAATAATCCGCCGATTATGCTGCTCGATGAGGCTACATCTGCTTTGGATACAGAGTCAGAAAAACTAGTGCAGGATGCCCTTAATAATCTGATGAAAAACCGTACTACGTTGATTATTGCGCACCGATTAAGTACGATTCAGAACGCAGATTTAATCCTGGTTCTGGAAGGCGGAAAAATTGAAGAACAGGGCAGTCACCTGGAGTTAATCGAGAAGAATGGTTTGTACAAAAAGCTGATTGATATGCAAACCTTTGGCCTGACAACGGTTGAGGAAACGGCTGTTATAGAATAATAGTTTAGTTGTTCAGGGCGCTGCAAGCAGGCTCGTGGTAAACTGGAAAATTACAGGAGTTCGCAATGAAACACAATTTATTGGCCTGATGATGCAACTCGTTGGCTTTCTGAATCATGGTGGCTTCAGCGACAACAACAACAGGACGTAGCGTTACTTCACTGAAATGCCCTCCGCCGTCGGCTGTTTCTACCATTGTCCCCATCGCCTGATCGACGTAGTCAATTACTATGACACCTGATTCAGCGCACAAATGGAGGTACCACAGCATATGGCACGATGACAGCGAGGCCACCAAAAGTTCTTCAGGATTGTATCTCGTTTTGTCCCCTCTGAATGATGGATCCGACGAGCCCGGAATAACCGGTTTATTTTCGGATTGAATAATGTGGTTCCTTTCGTAGGATTTATAACTACTTGTTCCAGTTCCTGTGTTGCCAGTCCATTTAGTGGTAAGTGTGTACCTGTGTTGTTTTGCCATATTTTTTATTAATGGATTAGCCTAGCCATTCATTTCTCCACCATTTGGGCCGTAGAACAGCACCCACGTAGCAAAATCGTCGGTAAAACCTTCAAACCGGTGTTCAATACCAGCCGGAACGAACACTAAATCGCCTGCTTTGAAGGCCGTTCGGGTACCATCATAATTGAAAAAGCCACTGCCGGACGTAATAACATATACTTCATCACGATCATGAGGCTGCTGCCTGTCAATTCGATCTGGTTTATAATACTCAACGACTAAACTTCCGTGTGAGAACAATTTAACAAACTCAGTTGAAGCGCTTTGCAGCTTATGGATTCCTTCCTCTGGAGAAAACAGAATTTGTTTTAATGGATGCATAACTTAGAATTAGGCGTTATTGATTTATTAATAACGACACAGTCCAGCCTGACGCCCCTCTATAATTGATCTGGAAATCAGGTCGCGTATAGTAGGGCCGGGGTTTATAACAAGTTCCAATGCTACCAGCACGAAAAAGCGATAATTCATTAGATGGGAGCATGAATCAATCAGGAATTTTGTAAATAACCCGGTAGAGGAATAGTAATGCTATAAGCAGCTGGAACAGGAGTTGAACGTACTGTTTTCAAGGGAATTACGCCCGCCCAGGTTGGTAAACTCAGGTCTTCCTCATCGTCATTTGGGCCTCCACTACGTAATTTGGCCGATGATTCGGCTAGTGAAAAGGCTAATACGGTTGTTTTGCGCATTTCGCTTGGTGTGGTAGGGCGAAGATCATCCCATCGATTTGGAATCAGATGATCCGTAATCAGCGCTAACGCTTCCATTTCTTCGGCTTCGTCCACAACTTTCTCCGCATTGGCAAAAATTACGACAGAGCGGTAATTTACGGAATGATGAAAAGCCGATTTGGCCAAAACTAATCCATCGGCCAGCATTACCGAAATACAAACCGGCACACCCTGTTCAATAGTACGTATAAAATGACTGCCGACCGAGCCATGAATATATAGTTTATCCCCTTTTCGGGCGAAAGCAGTCGGAATAGCCATGGGTTGTCCGTCAAGTACATAACTGACTGTACAGAACAGAGCGTCGTCCAGAATGGGATGAATTGTTTCGGCGTCGTAGTGAGCGCGTTTAGCTAAACGGCTAGGAGTAGTGCGGGGAGTTTGCATCGAAAATTTGGTAGGTGATCTACAACAGTATTCAGATTAAAGCTTTTCCGAAACAAATGTCGTTCTTTGCCGGACTATTAATGTGGTCCGGTTTTTATACTTCTGGTAGTCCGGTTATGATTCCGTATAAATCACTAATTCAAATCGACAGAAATTCGCTTACGCCTGTCTTCGTGCAACTTAGTAATCAGCTTGGTCAACTGATTCGGCAGGGGGTATTAATCTCTGGCCACCGATTGCCAGGTACGCGCCAGCTTGCCCAGTTGCTTGAGCTGAATCGGCAAACAGTTGTAGCGGCTTACGATGAGGGCCTGGCACAGGGGTGGCTCGAAAGCCGGCCCGGTAGCGGTACATACGTTGCCGCGCACTTTCCTGAAGTCAAGCCGCTACAACTATCACTGAATAATATAAATACGATCTCCTCAGAAACCATTGGCAAGCAACCTGGATATACCTTTGAATCGCTTGATTATCTGGCTCGGCCTGTACTGACGAATCATAATGGCCTGCGTTTGGATGATGGCTTCCCCGACATTCGGTTGGCACCCATGGAAGAACTCAGTCGGGCGTATCGATCCTATTTTCGGTGGGGAAATCCACAGCAACATTTTGGTTATGGTGATACCAAAGGCCATCCGTTACTTCGCGAACAACTCTCGATTCACCTAAACGAAACACGTGGCTTACGCACAACAGCTGACAATATGCTAATCACGCGTGGTAGCATTATGGGTTTGCATCTTGCCTGCCAGGTGCTCATCCGGCCAGGTGACGTAGTGGCGACGGGCGAAACAACGTGGGCAGGTGCTGTCATGAATATCCAGAAAGCGGGCGCATCGCTGGTAACCATACCCGTAGATCAGCAAGGCATAGACGTAGACGTGCTGGCAGAACTGTGTGAGAAAAATCGAAGTGTTGCCCGGCCTGTGCGTATGGTATACGTAACACCACATCATCACTACCCAACCACCGTTACGTTACGGGCCGATCGGCGTATCCGGCTGCTGCAACTCGCTGAGCAATATGGTTTTGTAATTCTGGAAGATGACTACGATTATGACTTTCATTTTCTAAGTCGACCGATTCTTCCGCTGGCTAGTGCCGACCGAAAGGGAATGGTTGTATACGTCGGTTCGCTGACGAAATCTGTAGCACCAGCTTTTCGAATTGGCTACGTTGTTGCGCCAGCCGCATTGATCGATGAACTGGCCAGGCTCCGACGTATCATTGATCGTCAGGGCGATCCAATGCTCGAATTTGCAGTAGGTCAGCTATTTAAGACGGGCGATTTGAAACGGCATTTCCGAAAAGCGCTACGAATGTATCACGCCCGTCGCGACCGATTTTGCGATTTGCTTACCGCCGAACTGTCGGATGTTGTTACGTTTACAAAACCCGATGGCGGTATGGCCGTCTGGACTACGTTTGAGCCGAAGATTGATATGGAGGCAATGGCGCTACGTGCCAGTCGTGAAAGGCTTTTTTTTGCGAATGGTGTATCTCACAACCCGCCCGGCCAGCGGCTAAACAGCACCCGGCTTGGCTTTGCATCAAGTACGGAAGATGAATTGGAACGTAGCGTACAGATTCTAAAAAAAGTGATTGAAACTGTTTAATAATCAGCTTATTGTTTTTGAAAATAGTTGATTTGTTAGCTACCTAGTTCTTGATTAATCGGCAATTGACATTTATCTGGTGACTGAGGCTAAAAAGAGGCAGGTTAGTCAATCAGCTCAATGACTTAGCTTCCACAATTTATAATCCTTTGATAGACAGACCGCACAAGGGCGGTAACCGTACATAGTAGCTTCGGTTTCGTTCCGGAAAAAGACACGATTCTCCGGTTTCATTCGCTTGCCAGTTAGGCAGTCGAGCCGACCGTAAATCTTTCCAGGCCGATGTCCTCCTAACGTAACATGACCAGTTCGTACGAGCTTTACTAAAACACGTAGTCGAGAATAAGAGGTTTGCCCTAAATCTGTATGCCGAATCATGCTGCATCATGAAAAATCAAACCCAAATTAACGCGGATGCCGCTTCTGACTTCGCTAACGCCATGCCGCATTGCCACTCGATAATAACCGCGGGTACCCTTGGCTGGACGAAACTTCGTCGTAAATAGAAGGATTTGCCCCTGGTCGGGTTGTAAAACGGTGGCTTTCGACTGCATTCGTGGTCGCTGCTCGAGCAAAACGAACTCACCACCTGTGTAATCTCGTCGGGGTTGATTGAGAAAAAGAACCGCCTGAAATGGAAAATATAACTCTCCATACATATCCTGGTGTAGCGCATTCCAGTCGCCTTTTTCGTACTTAAGAATCAGGGGCGTTGGTCGTTTCTGACCGGATTCATGGCAAGCCGCCAGCCACGAATCAAGCTCTGCCGGGTAACGTAGTGAAATGCCCAGTTTTTCGTTCCAGTCGTTAGCAACAGTCGCTACGTTAGCAAACAGCGTATGACGAAGCTCATCGACAGCGGGTGGTAATGGATAGCTGAAATATTTATACGTACCACTGCCATACCCATGTTGCTGCATAACAATCGTTTTACGATACAAGTCCGGAGCTTCAAATAAATCGGCCAGTTGCCGACATTCGTCGGCCGACAGGAGAGGGGGTAGTAAAACAAAACCGGTTTCAGAGAGAGTATTTTGATACGTTGACCAGTCCAGTTTTTGAGTCATCAGGTTATCGTTTATAAGGATTGTGGTACAGTGCGCGCTTGAGGAAATCTAGTCAGAATAAATTTTACTACGTTAATTTACCCCTTTATATCTGAAGCGTCAGCCTTATTTTTCAACCCGGGCAGCTTCCCAGCCCAGCATGGCCTGTTTACGTTCAGAACCCCACCGATAACCACCAAATAACCCCGTTTTTTTAATAACCCGGTGACATGGAATCAAGTATCCAACGGGATTGGAGCCAATGGCTGTCCCGACTGCCCGCGACGCGGTAGGTTGCCCAATTGCTTCGGCAATCTGGTCGTAACTGGCTAACCGACCTTCGGGAATTTTCAGTAAAGCTTCCCATACTTTTAGTTGAAAAGCCGAACCACGTAACAGGATCGGTAACCGTTGGGGAGTCTGCTTCATTGACCTAGCATCGGCTGTTGGAAATATCTGGTTGGCGAGCGATTGCAACTTCGTCAGATTACTGCTGAGGAATGCTTCAGGCCAGGCTGCTGCCAGGATCGTTTCCGGTACGTCTCCTGCGTTGAGAAAATGCAGGACCGCAATCTTGCCAGAGATCGCTCCCAGGACGTATTGCCCGAACGGACTGTCGAATACGGCATAGTCGAGCGTCAGTCCTGACCCTGCCTGTTTAAATTGCCCCGGCGTTACGCCTTCAATCGTGACAAATAAATCGTGTAGCCGGCCCGTACCCGAAAGCCCGGCAGTATAGGCAGCATCGGCCAGTGGCGCACCGTTACGTAGTCGGGCTTTGGCATGTTCGATCGTTAGATACTGACCAAATTTTTTAGGGCTAACACCTGCCCATTCCGTAAAAAGCCGCTGAAAATGAAACTCACTCAGGTTCGCTTTTTCGGCCAGTTCGCTCAAGGATGGTTGCTTCTGATAATGAGTCGACAAGTGTTCAATGGCTCGGGCAATTTGCTGATACGGGTAGGTGCTGTCGGTTGTCATAGTCATTGTTGTTTTAGCGTTTACAAAGGTCGTTAGAGCTGCTACGTAGACAAACCCGATTCTTGCGGAGTTTACGGTTATCAACTAACTGTCTGCACGCATATGAACAAAAAGAGTCATCCCCATTCGGAGATGACTCTTAATACGTTATTAACAGAAACTGTCTGCCACTAAATTTCGACTCAGCAAAATCAAGCCAGGTCAAAGCGATCAAGGTTCATCACTCTAGCCCAGGCCGAAACGAAATCAGCGATAAATTTATCCTGAGCATCCGCACTTGCGTAGACTTCGGCAATGGCTCTAAGCTCTGAGTTTGATCCAAAAATAAGATCGGCCCGGGTGCCCGTCCACTTCAATTCCCCTGTTTTGCGATCGTGCCCTTCAAATAGTTCATTGTGTTCTTCCGCAGATTTCCAGGCAACACCCATATCGAGCAAATTCACGAAGAAATCATTGGTTAGTACTTCTGGACGTTCGGTGAAAACGCCATGTTTAGCGCCATTGTAGTTGGTATTTAATACCCGCAAACCACCAATAAGAACCGCCAGTTCTGGGGCTGTTAGGGTCAGCAACTGGGCTCTATCAATCAGCAGTTCTTCTGTCGAAACAGAGAATTTGCCTTTCAGGTAGTTTCGGAAACCATCGGCAACAGGTTCCAGTACGGAGAATGACTCCTCGTCCGTTTGGTCCTGCGAAGCATCCATTCGGCCGGGCGTAAACGGAACCGTTATGTCTTTGCCAGCATCTTTGGCTGCTTTCTCAATGCCAGCGTTACCCGCCAGTACAATCAGATCGGCCAGAGAAACCTTTTTGCCCGTAGATTGGGTGCTGTTGAATTCCTCGCGGATGCTTTCCAGAGTACTCAGTACGTTTGATAATTGTGCTGGATTGTTTACTGCCCAGTCTTTTTGAGGAGCCAGCCGAATACGGGCGCCGTTGGCACCACCCCGCTTGTCGGAGCCACGAAACGTAGAAGCCGACGCCCAGGCTGTTGAAACCAGTTGAGATACGCTCAGGCCTGAAGCAAGAATATTTGCTTTTAAGCCTGCGATATCGTTCTCGTCGATTAGCTCGTGGTCAACGGCCGGAATCGGGTCTTGCCAGATAAGCACTTCCTGAGGTACATCGGGGCCGAGGTAGCGTGCACGAGGACCCATATCGCGGTGAGTCAGCTTAAACCAGGCACGGGCAAACGCATCGGCAAACGCATCTGGATTCTCCAGGAATCGTCTGGAAATTTTTTCGTATTCAGGATCAAAACGCAGCGCAAGATCGGTCGTCAGCATGGTCGGACGGTGGCTTTTTGACGGATCGTGCGCATCGGGAATAACGTTACCGGCATCTTTCGCTACCCATTGATGAGCACCGCCTGGGCTTTTCGTCAATTCCCATTCGAACCCAAAAAGGTTCTGGAAGTAGTCATTGCTCCATTGGGTTGGTGTACTGGTCCAGGTAACTTCCAGACCACTGGTGATGGTATCTCCACCTTTACCAGAACCAAAGCTATTTGCCCAGCCCAAGCCTTGTAGCTCTAAATCAGCGGCTTCTGGCTCAGGTCCAACGTGATCTGACGTAGAAGCGCCGTGCGTTTTTCCGAACGAGTGACCACCGGCAATTAAAGCAACGGTTTCTTCGTCGTTCATCGCCATCCGGCCGAACGTTTCACGAATATCTTTAGCCGATTTAACCGGGTCAGGATTACCGTCGGGCCCTTCTGGATTTACGTAAATTAAACCCATGTGAGCGGCCGCCAGCGGTTTTTCCAGATCGCGCGAGTGGGTTATACCTCGGGCATCTTCATCCGAACTCACTACGCCCTCACCAGTTACGCCTGGCACCCCGTTCGAATAACGTTCTTCGTTGCCCAGCCACGTTTTCTCTGAGCCCCAGTAAACATCAACTTCGGGTTCCCAAACGTCTGGACGACCACCGGCAAAGCCGAATGTTTTAAAGCCCATCGACTCCAGTGCTACGTTGCCAGTCAGAATCAAAAGATCGGCCCAGGATAGTTTGCGGCCATACTTCTGCTTAATTGGCCAGAGCAGTCGGCGCGCTTTGTCGAGGCTGACGTTGTCTGGCCAGCTATTCAGAGGAGCAAAACGCTGCTGGCCTGCGCCAGCCCCACCACGGCCATCGCCGGTACGGTAGGTACCTGCACTGTGCCAGGCCATTCGAATAAATAAAGGGCCGTAGTGACCGAAATCTGCGGGCCACCAATCCTGCGAATCCGTCATCAGAGCATGTAGATCCTTTTTTACGGCTTCCAGGTCAAGGCTTTTGAACTCCTCCGCGTAATTAAACTGCTCACCCATCGGATTCGACAACGAAGAGTGCTGACGGAGAATGCTTACTTTTAATTGATTTGGCCACCAGTCACGGTTCTGTGTGCCATTGCCAGCAACACTAATTTTGCGAGCTTCCTCATTGTTTGAGGCTCCCCCATAAAATGGGCACTTACTGATATCACCTGAATAGTTATCCATTTTGTTCTAGAAACTTGAAAATGATTTTCCGTAAAAATGTAGGGTTATGCACCAGTTGGTAAGGCAAGATTAGTCTTGAAAACTTAATAAATCAAATTGATTTAATTTATAATATTATCAAAATTAACTATGAGATAGAGGGCAAAGAAGCCATTCAACTGGCCTGTTGACTTTATGAATTCAATCAAATACCACCATTATAAACAATCAGGAGTTCGTCAATCT